>NZ_JAYRLZ010000113.1:0-12979 GCF_041904975.1 Chitinimonas sp.
AAACATCCTCGTACTACTGCTGGCCTGTGCCAGCCTGTCTTCCTTTGCTGCCGAAATCGGTGGCGTCAAGCTTGACGATACGGTGAAAGTGGCCGGTCAGGATTTGCAACTCAACGGTGGCGCTGTTCGGCTTAAATACGGTTTCGTGAAAGTCTATGTCGGTGCCCTGTACACCGCGCAGAAGATCGCCAATGCCGATGCGGCGATCAGCGATGCACGCCCACGCCGGGTGGTGCTGACCATGCTGCGCAATGTAGAGGCCGAAAAGCTGCACGAATCCTTGCTGGAAGGGTTGGAAGCCAATTGCAGCGATGGCGAACTGGCAGCCCTGCAGCCACGTATCAAGGAAATGAACGCCATCTTCCAGGCGGTGAAGACGGTGAGTACCGGTGATGTGATCACCCTGGATTTTCTGCCCGGCAAGGGAACGCAAATCACGGTGCGCGGGCAGGTCAAGGATGTGATTGCCGGCGATGACTTCGGTCATGCCTTGCTCAAGGTATGGCTGGGCAAGAAACCGGCAACTGCCGACCTGAAAGCTGCCATGCTCGGCAGCAAGTAAGCGGTCGACCAATGCCCACCTGCCGCATCCTGCCGGCAGGTGGGCAATCTGCCAGATTGGCGCGGCTGGGCAGCGGCAATTCGCCGCGAATTTGCTACTCCCGCCCGCGTCGCGTGGAGCAATCTGAGCAGCCTGCAATCGGGAGATTGCCCGCCGGCCCTGTTGCATCCATCAGCTAGCGCCACGCTACGCCAGGGACCGGAAGCGCCGCCTGCCTGCCGTCGGGAACGCGTCACTGTCTTGATTTCGCGCCGGCATTTGTGTACTTGCAACACGCATCCATTTGCCGAGCTGGCTCGTTCGCGGCTGAGTGGCGCTGCTTGGCTGCGCCGGATGTAGCCTATCTGCCTGATCGCCAAGCAAAACCGTGGGTGAGCAAGGGCGCTCTTGAATCAAACGCTCGGGCTTTGCTTGATAGTCGAGCTTGCACATTGCTGAAGCAACGCTGGTGCGAATCGGGCTGCCGGCCTGATACTCATGCCTCGTCAATCAGGAAGCCTGCGATGCTGAACCTTCTTACCCGACTGATTCGGAGCAGCTTGCTGGTGGCTGCCGCCACGCCGCTGCTGGCAAGCAATGCGCAGGATGCGCGTTTTGAAGTGTTGGCGGCCCGCTTTAGCGAGCAATATCTGCGCACCCATCCGGAAAGCGCCACCCAGCTGGGCGACCATCGTTTCGACGCACAGGTCAGCGATCTGTCGGCGAATGGCTTTGCGCGCGATCGGCAGTTCTTTCGCGACACCCTGAAGGCGCTGGGCGCCATTCCGAAACATCAGCTGTCTGCCGACAATGCGGTCGATGCCGCGATTCTGGAAAACGCGTTGCGTGCCGGCCTGTTCGATATCGATGCGCTCAAGGTCGCCCAACGCGAGCCGCTGATCTACAACCCGGCCCAGGGTCTGAATCTTCTGCTGGCACGCGATTTTGCGCCTTTGAAGCTGCGTTTGTTGTCGCTGAAAGGTCGCTTGAAAGCCTTGCCTGACCAGCTCAAGGCCGCCCGGCAAAATCTGCAAAACCCGCCACGGGTGTTTACTGAAACCGCCATCCAGCAAAACCTGGGTGCCATCGGTTTGCTGCGCGATGATCTGGAAGTGGCACTGCGGGCAGAGCCCGCCATGCGTGCGCAGATCGAGCCCTTGCGCCATCAGGCCATGACCAGCTTGCAAGCGTATGGCGACTGGTTGAAGCAGGAATTGCTGCCACGCTCGACTGGCGAGTTCCGGCTTGGCGCTGCGCACCATCGCGAGAAATTGCGTTACTCGCTCGATGCAGATGTGCCGCCGGAGGCGGTGCTGCAGCAGGCCGAGCGGGAGTTGGTCGAGGTGCAGGCACAGATGCTCGACACTGCCAAGCCGCTCTATCGTGACTACTTCCCCGAGCGCACGCTGGATGGGCAGGCGCCAAAGGCGATCATTCGCGCCGTGCTGGACAAGCTGGCCGAGTCGCGTCCCGATAACGACAGCATTGTCGCGGCAGCGAAGCGTGATCTCGCCGAAGCGACCGAGTTCGTGCGGGCTCATCAGATCGTTTCCGTGCCGAATGATCCGGTGCAAGTGATCGTGATGCCGGAATTTGCCCGTGGCGTGGCAATTGCCTACTGCGATGCCGCCGGGCCGCTGGAAAAGAACGGGGCGACGTTCTATGCCATTTCACCGACGCCAAAGGACTGGAGCGCCAGCCGCGCTACATCCTTCTACCGCGAATACAACGACGCCATGCTGAAAAACCTGACCGTGCACGAAGCGATGCCGGGTCATTATCTGCAGCTGAATGTCGGGAACAAGGCGCGCAGCCGTACCCAGATTCGCCAGATATTCTCCAGCGGCCTGTTTGCCGAGGGCTGGGCTACCTACACCGAGCAGCTAATGGCCGATGCCGGCTATGGCGGACCGCAGGTGCGCATGCAGCAGCTGAAAATGCGCTTGCGCATGTTGATCAACGCCATCATCGACCAGAAGATCCATGCCGGCGATATGGGCGAGAAGGAAGCCATGGCGCTGATGATGGAGGAAGGCTTTCAGGAGGAAGGCGAGGCGGCCGGAAAATGGCGGCGCGCCCAGCTCACTTCCGGGCAGCTGTCCACTTACTATGTCGGCAATCTGGAAGTGAATCGCCTGGCGCGTGACCTGACGGCAAGTAGTGCTGGAGACCTGAAGACGGTCAATGACCGGATACTGGGCTTTGGCACCATCGCACCACGCTATATCCGGCAGTTGCTCAAGCTGTAGCGTAAGGGGCGCGCCATACTCAGCGAAGTCCCGGCCAGTATGGAAAGTTCCGCATCACCCGGGACTGTCGCAGTAATGCCTGCGGCATTGAAGTTTCGCTGAGTCATCTCGCCCCGTCTGGCCCGCCGACAAGGGCGGCGTTTTTGCACGTCAGGGATTGGTGGAGCGCCTCCCTTGAGCAGATAGCCCTATCGCAACTTCATCCTGCACCGCTTATCGGCAGGCTTGGTTTGCATGGTGGCGCAAACTATATTTTCTCAGTCAATTCATCTGATCGTGACTGGAGAACAGAATGCGGCTGCTGCGTGTGCTTTGCCTGCTATGGCTGGTTTCGGTAGAGGCGAAGGAAATCAAGGTGGCGGTTGGCTTGTCGCTGCCGCCCTATGTCATTCAGAAAAGCAATAGTGGTATGGAGCTGGATGTGGTTGCACAGGCATTGGCTGATGCGGGCCACTCCATGAAACCGGTGTATCTGCCCTTTGCCCGGGTACCGTTAGCCATGCAGGATGCGGAGGTCGATGCCGCCATTACCGTGCAAGAATCATCCGGCATCAAGGCAGCTTTTTCAGATAGCCATATCACCTATCAGAATTTTGCCATCAGTTTGGGCAAGAATGCTTTCAAGATCGAAGGCGTAGCCGACCTGGCAAAACACTCGGTGGCGGCATTTCAGAATGCCAAGCTGTACCTTGGAGTTCCGTTTTCAGTTATGGCTGGTACCAATAAGGCTTATGCGGAACATGCCGAGCAGGTAAAACAAAACAAATTACTCTATACCGGCCGGGTCGATGTGGTGGTGGGTGATCGGAATATTTTCAAATATTTCAATAATGAGGCCAAGCAGGAGGGGATTGATGTGTCTCAGCCTGTGGTGTATCACGAAATCTTTCCGCCCACGTATTACAAAGTAGCATTTCGCGATAGTGCCGTTAGGGATGGCTTTAATGCTGCGTTGAAAAAAATGCGCAGTGACGGTCGCTATGAGGCGATCATGAAGAAGTATCAGTAAAATTACAAGGCCAATCCCCGTCACGATCGTGGCTTGCCCATTCTTTGTATCGCCAGATCAGTGCTTGCTCGGGATGCAGTCGACATATGCGGCTGCTTGCAAGTGAATTTGGCCCCCCATTTCCTAACAGGAGACAAGTATGTTGAAAACAGGCCTGTGCAGAGCATTAAGCTTGCCGATATTTCTGATTGCATCGCTGGGCGCAACTGCCGCGCAATGGAGCGATACCTCCATCAATTACCGTTATGGCAATCGCTATGGCGAGCCATTTGAAGGTAATGATATTTCGAAGAACATTCTTGGTTTCACCCATGTCAGTGGCTACCAGTACGGTACGAATTTTCTCAACGTCGATTTCCTGTTTTCCGATAGCAAGGATCCCTCATCTGCCAACTCCAAGGATGGTGCGCATGAAGTGTATCTGGTGTATCGCCACACGCTGGACTTGGGCAAGGCCGGCGCTTGCGCCTGCCAGTTCGGGCCGATTCGCGGTATCGGATTGACTGGCGGATTCGATTTCAATACCAAGACCGATGCTGGATATAACTCGAAAAAGCGCATGTGGGTTGCCGGCCCGACGGCCATGCTGGATGTGCCGGGTTTTCTGAATATCAGCCTGCTGGCATTGTGGGAGAGCAATGCGCCGTATAATAGTTTTACCGGTGTCAGTACGCCACGGTATCGCTATGACACACATGCCATGCTCAATGTCGCCTGGGGGATTCCGGTTGCAGAGGGAAGGGTGCCATGGGCATTCGAGGGGTTTGCCAATTTCATTGCACAAAAAGGCAAGAATGAATTTGGCCGTGATACCCGGGCGGAAACGAATATTGATATGCAGCTGATGGCTGATATCAGTGCCTTGCTCGGAGCGCCGCAAAAAACCGTCAAGGCCGGGTTGGAATATCAGTACTGGAAGAACAAGTTCGGCAATGATGCTGCGGGACCTGCGGGCAGTGGCGCCTTTGCCAAAACACCCATGGTTCGGCTCGAGTATCACTTTTAATTGCCCAGCAGAGCGGGCTGGTGGAATCGCATGAAGTCATGCCTGTGGCAGCACAGGGTGGCAGGTATGCACAAGCTCATGGACGATTGCCGCACTGGCATGCACAATCCGGGCCCGCGCGCTCATGGGCGGGCCGAACTGGATGGGAGCCAGTCGCACCGTATGACAGTTGAAACAGAGGGTTTGACCGCACTGGTCCTGCGTATGGCCGATGGCGACGAGGCGGCGCTGGGCGAGTTGTACGATGCAAGCATCTCGCGGGTGTATGCGGTTGCCTTGCATATTCTTGGCCAGGCACAGGACGCCGAAGACGTTGCATCCAGGGTGTATATGCAGGCTTGGCAGACGGCGGCGGAATTTGATTTGCGTCGCGGCAGCGTGCTCGCCTGGCTGCTGGTGATATGCCGTAGCCGCGCCATCGACCTGCTTCGCAGCCGCGAATCCGCCGAGTTGTGTGAAGACATCGTTGCCGTGGCCGACTCGGTATGGCAGACGGCTCACTGCCCGGCCGGCCTGTTGGAAATCAATCAGCATCGCTCTGCGCTGGCCAAAGCCATGGCGGCGCTTACCATCGAGCAGCGCGATCTGATTGCGCTGGCTTTCAATCGCGGCATGACGCATCAGGAAATCGCCCAAATCCGTCGACAACCGCTAGGAACGGTAAAGTCCGGCATCCGGCGGGCTTTGGCATCGATGAAGCCAGAGCTGATTTTGGCGGGCATAGATATTGGCCCGGAATGGACAGGACTGGAATCATGAAAGACCAAGGCAATCGTGGCGCCGACGCCTGTCTGCCCGCTTCACTTGAATTGGCCATGCTGCTCGATATTGCACCGGTCGCGCTGCCAGCTGATCGGCAAGCCGCGCTGCGCGATCGGGTGATGCAGGCAATCAAGCCAGCGCCGGCCATGCACACCTTGCTGGCAAGCGAGGGCGAATGGCGGGCTGTCGCGCCGCTGGTTTATGAAAAGCGCCTGTTTGCCGATGCGCAGATGACAGCCTGTCTCTACCGGCTCGAGCCGGGCGGGCGTATTCCTCCCCATGTTCATGATGTGATCGAGGAGTGTCTGGTTCTGGAAGGCGAGATCATGCTCGACGAAATCAAGGTGGGGGCGGGCGGCTATCAGCTGGCGCCGCGCCATTCGCGTCATGGCGATGTGCATAGCCCCGATGGCTGCCTGATCTATGTGCGCCGCCAGCTTGCCGCCTGATTAACCCTGCCCGCCTGTAGGTAGCCGAAGCATGAAGCACACCATTCACGCCATCCTGTTCTGTTGCATGGGCAATATCTGCCGCTCACCGACCGCCGAGGCGGTGTTTCGCCAGCGCATGCAGGCAGCCGGCTTGCAGCTGGAAGTCGATTCGGCCGGCACCGATGCCTACCACAGTGGCGAAGCACCGGATCGGCGCTCGCAAAAGCATGCGGCGGCACGCGGTTATGATCTCTCCGGCCAGCGTGCGCGCCAGGTGCGCGATGCTGATTTCCTGCACTACGACCTGATCGTGGCGATGGATCGGCATAACCTCGCCATGCTGCGGGCACGCTGCCCGGCTGAGCATCGGCACAAGCTGCACTTGATGCTCGGTTTTGGCCAACTCGACCCGGGCGGCGAGGTGCCCGATCCCTACTATGATGGGGATGCCGGCTTCGAGCGGGTACTCGACCTGATCGAAGATGCTTGTGACGGTCTGCTAGGTCGGCTGTCCACCGGCTGATCCCGGCGCAATCAACACTCCGTTTTTTATCCAGCTTCACTTTTCCAGGAAGAATCATGCTTGAGACCCTGTTCAAGCTCCGCGAGCACGGCACCACGGTAAAGACCGAGGTGATTGCCGGGCTGACCACCTTTTTGACCATGGCCTATATCGTGTTCGTCAATCCGGCCATCCTTTCCAGCACCGGCATGGATTTCAATGCGGTGTTCGTTGCCACCTGCATTTCGGCAGCCATCGGTTCGGCGGTAATGGGCCTAGTGGCCAACTACCCGATCGCACTGGCGCCTGGCATGGGCCTCAATGCCTATTTCACCTATAGCGTGGTGAAGGGCATGGGGGTGTCGTGGGAGGTGGCACTGGGGGCGGTATTCCTCTCTGGCGTGCTGTTCGTGGCAGTCAGCCTGTTCAAGCTGCGCGAATGGGTGGTGAATGCCATTCCGCACTCGCTCAAGCTGGCGATTTCGGCCGGGGTCGGGATGTTTCTCGCCATCATTGCCCTGAAAAATGCCGGCATCGTGGTGGCGCATCCGGCCACCTTGCTGACGCTGGGCAATATGCACGACCCCAAGGTGCTGCTGGCCATTTTCGGCTTTGTGCTGATCCTGGCGCTGGAATACCGCAAGGTCACCGGCGGGGTGATCATCGGCATCTTTACCGTGACGGTGCTGGCGATTTTGCTGGGCTTTCAGCAATTCAAAGGCGTGTTTGCGCCGATACCGAGCATGGCACCCACCTGGATGAAGATGGATTTGCAGGGCGCCCTCAATGCCGGGCTGCTGGGCGTGGTGTTCGTGTTCTTCTTTGTCGATCTGTTCGATACCACCGGTACCTTGATCGGCGTGTCGCATCGTGCCGGTCTGCTCGATGGCCAGGGCCGCTTGCCGCGTCTGAAGCGCGCCCTGCTGGCTGACTCGTCGGCAATTCTGGCTGGTGCGGCGCTGGGTACGTCCAGCTGTACCGCCTATATCGAGTCGGCCGCCGGCACGGCCGTTGGCGGGCGCACCGGGCTGACCGCCGTGGTGGTGGCCTTGTTATTCCTTGCCGCCCTGTGGGTGTCACCCTTGGCCAGCGCGGTGCCGGCCTATGCCACCGCACCGGCGCTGTGCTATGTGGCAGTGCTGATGGCGCGTGGCCTTGCCGAAATCGACTGGGAAGACCTCACCGAATCGGCGCCGGCAGTGATTACCGCCCTGGCGATGCCGTTCACCTTTTCCATCGCCGATGGCATTGCCTTTGGCTTTATTTCGTATACCGCGCTGAAACTGATGGCTGGTCGCTTGCGCGACCTGTCGCCGGCCGTGGTAGTGATCGCCCTTTTGTGGGTGGTCAAATTCGCACTGTTTTAGGCGGGAGCACGCCATGATTGACACCACCCTGATTCGCGAACGCATCCGTACCGTGCCCGATTGGCCCAGCCCCGGCGTACAGTTTCGCGATATCACACCCCTGTTGCAGGATCCGAAGACCTTCCGGGTACTGGTCGACTGTTTCGTGCATCGCTATATGGATGCGCAGATCGATGTGGTTGCCGGCATCGACGCACGCGGCTTCATTCTTGGTGCCGTTGTCGCCTATGAGCTTAACCGTGGCTTTGTGCCGGTACGCAAGAAGGGCAAACTGCCCTTCGATACGGTAGCGGAAGACTATGAGCTGGAATACGGCTCAGCCACGGTGGAACTGCATTCCGACGCGGTCGAGCCCGGCCAGCGGGTATTGCTGATCGACGATCTGGTAGCCACCGGCGGCACCATGATCGCCGCCGCACGCCTGATACGTCGGCTCGGCGGCCAGGTGGTCGAAGCTGCCGCGATTGTCGATTTACCGGAGCTCGGTGGCTCAACCCTGGTACGGGCCCAGGGCATTCCGCTGCATACCCTGTGCTTGTTTGACGGCCACTGATGCATCAATTGCCGCTGAGCAATATGGCGTAACGGTGGCGCGGCTGCCTATGCGCCACCGACGCGGACTGTGGCTATAGTCCGCCCGCCAGCAAAGCCTCGCGGGTCAGCAGGAACACAAAGCCATCGCCGCTGCTGGTCTCCAGCCAGGTGAAGTTGAGGTTGGGGAATTGCGGCTCCAGCACTTCGCGGTTATGGCCGATCTCCACCACCAGCACGCCATGTGGATTGAGGAAGCGACTCGCCTGCTGCAGGATCACCCTGGTGGCATCGAGCCCGTCTTCGCCGCTGCCCAGCGCCAGCTCCGGCTCGTGCAGGTATTCATCGGGCAGGGCCGCAACCGAGGGCGCATCGACATAGGGCGGGTTGGAGACGATCAGGTCGTAGGTTTCGCCCTCCACCTCGGTAAACAGGTCGGACTCGATCAGGCTGATGCGCTCCTGCAGGCGATAATCGCTGATATTGCGCTCGGCCACATCGAGTGCATCGGGCGACAGGTCGATGGCATCCACGTCGGCATCGGGGAAGTGTTCCGCCAGCAATACCGCCAGGCAGCCGGACCCGGTGCACAGGTCCAGTGCACGGTGAACCAGCTCGGGGTGTTCGATCCACGGCAGCAGGGCATCGGGCAGCAGCTCGGCAATAAACGAGCGTGGCACGATCACCCGTTCATCCACATAGAAGCGGTAGTCACCAAGCCAGGCTTCCTGGGTCAGATAGGCGGCGGGTTTGCGGCTGCTCACGCGTGCTTCGATGATATCGAGCACGCTGTCCACCTCGGATGGGGTAAGGCGGGCATCGAGGAAGGGTTCCAGCTGGGTGAGCGGCAGATGCAGGGTATGCAGGGTCAGATAGACCGCTTCATCCCAGGCGCTGTTATTGCCATGGCCGAAGAACAGGCCGGCTTCATTGAAGCGCGATACGGCGAAACGCAGCAGATCGCGAACGGTTACAAGTGACTGACGGGCACTGAGGTACATGGGCGCTCACCGTGGCCGCCGATGCGGCGGGCAGTTTTCAAAGTGCGCATTCTACGGCCTGGTTTCGCTGCAATGCGACATTTAGCGCGGCTTTTGCGGAATTTCCTTTGAAATGCGGGGCTTAGCGGTTCTCATCGGGCGGCTTAGCGGGTATAGTTCGGCGCGCACGGGCTGGACCTGCTCATCTTTCGGGCGGTGGCCCGTTTTTGTCTTGGAGATATACCCGCAATGTCATTCGACAGCCTCGGCTTGCATGCCGAGATTCTGCGTGCCGTGCTCGATTCCGGCTACACCACCCCGACCCCGGTGCAGGCGCGCGCCATTCCAGTGGTGCTGTCCGGCCGCGATGTACTGGCTGGTGCCCAGACCGGCACCGGCAAGACGGCAGCGTTTACGCTGCCCATCCTGCACATGTTGCAGCCCTATGCCAATACCAGCGCCAGCCCGGCCCGTCACCCCACCCGCGCGCTGATCCTCACCCCGACCCGCGAATTGTGCGACCAGGTGTTCGAGAGCGTGCAGGCTTATGGCAAATACCTGCCGCTGCGCGCAACCGCCGTGTTTGGCGGTGTGGACATGAAACCGCAGACCGAATCGCTGCGTCGCGGCTCCGAGCTGGTGATCGCCACCCCCGGCCGCCTGCTTGACCATGTGCAAGGGCGTTCCATCGATCTGTCCCAGGTGGAGATCCTGGTGCTCGATGAAGCCGATCGCATGCTCGATATGGGCTTCATCCTCGATATCCGCAAGATTCTCAGCCTGTTGCCGTCCCGCAAGCAGACGCTGTTGTTCTCCGCTACCTTTGCGCCCGAGATCAAGAAGCTGGCCGATGACTTCATGCACAATCCGGAGACCATCGAAGTCGCCCGCCGCAATGCTGCCAATGAGTCGGTGACCCAGTATCTGCATGCGGTGGAGCCCGAGCGCAAGCGCCGGGTGCTGGCGCAGCTGATCCGCCACCACGATATGCAGCAGGTGATCGTATTCACCCGCACCAAATTGATGACCGAGCGGCTGGCGCGTGAACTCAAGCGCGACGGCTTCGACTGCGAAGCGATCCATGGCGACCGCACCCAGCAAGCGCGGCTGGATGTGATGGCGGCGTTCAAGGAACAAAAGCTGCGTGTGCTGGTGGCCACCGATGTGGCGGCGCGCGGCCTCGATATCAGCGATCTGCCCTTTGTGGTGAATTTCGAGCTGCCGACCAATCCGGAAGACTATGTGCACCGCATTGGCCGTACCGGCCGCGCGGGTGCCACCGGTATCGCCATCTCCCTGGTCGGGCCGGATGAGGACAAGTCGCTGCAGCTGATTCGCAAGCTGACCAACAAGCCGCTGGAATTGACGCCGGCGCCGGGCGGCGACAGCTTCCGTGAGGCGCGTGAACCGCGCAATGTACGTGAAGCACGCGATGTGCGCGAACCACGGGCGCCGCGCGAACGCCGCTCGCGCGACGATATCCACCAGATCGAAACCCCGTTGATCGAAGGCCGCCGTGCCGCAGCCGCTGCCGCGCTGGGCGGGCGCCTTGGCGCAGGTTTCGCGCCATGGTCGCGTACTCACGAGGTGGAACTGCCGGCCTTGCTGCTGCCACCCCGCTACACGGTGACGAAGTAGACCTTGCCATCCGGGCCATGCGAAAGAGACGAGATGTTCGTCTCTTTTGCATTTGAGCGATGCCTATTCCTTGCCGCCTGCGGCTATCCACGCTTGTACTTCCTGGTCCAGCAGATCCAGTGGCAATGCGCCGTTGCGCAGGATCAGGTCGTGAAAGCGGCGCAGATCAAAGCGGGGGCCGAGACGGGTCTTTGCCTGCTCGCGCAGCGCCAGGATCTTGATCATGCCGATCTTGTAGGCGCAAGCCTGGCCAGGCCAGATAAAGTAGCGCTCCACTTCCACCGCCACATCGTTGTAGGGCATGCCCAGGGTGCGTTCCATATAGGCGATGGCCTGCTCGCGGCTCCAGCGTTTGGCATGGATGCCGGTATCCACCACCAGCCGCGCGGCGCGGAACAATTCATCGCGCAAGCGCCCCAGCTGGTCGTAAGGGTCGGGTTGCAGCCCTATTTCCCAGGCCAGCCGCTCGGCATACAGCGCCCAGCCCTCGCCATAGGCGTCGTACCAGGCAAAGCGCCGAAATAGCGGCAATTGGGTCTGCTCCTGCGCTATGGTCGCCTGCAGGTGATGGCCGGGAACGCCTTCGTGGAACGCCAGGGTGCGCATGCTCCAGCGTGGCGCGGCACGCACATCGTAGAGCGCGGTGTAAAACACGCCGGGGCGGCTGCCATCGAGTGCGCCGGGCTCGTAATAGGCGCCGGTGGCAGTCTGCTCCGAGATGGCGGGGGCACGCCGCACATCGAGCTTGGTGGCAGGAATATGGCTGAACGCCTTGGGCAGTGCGGCCTGCGCCTCCTGCAAGATGGCTTTGTAGCCGTCCAGGATTTGCTGGCGGCCGTGTTCGTCATCGGGGAACAGAAAGCGCGGGTCGTTGCCGAGCCGGCGCATGGTGGCGCCGAGATTGTCGTGCGGCTCGTCGAGCTTTTGCAGGATATCGTGCATCTCGTCTTCTATCCTGCCCACCTCATCCAGCCCGAGCTGGTGCACCTGTTCCGGTGACAGCTGGGTGGTGGTATTGCCGGCCAGCAGCCAGGCATAGTAGGCATCGCCATCGGGTAGCGCCCATACACCGTCATTGCGTGGATGCGACTGGGCCAGTCGCTCGGTGCGATTGATCAGCTGCCGGTAGGCCGGGTAGATCATGTCGACCAGCACACGGCGCGCCTCGCCCAATAGCGCCGTTTGCTGGCTGGCGGCGAGCTTGGCCGCTTGCATCTTGTGCTGCAGGTCGAGATACAGCGGATTTTGCTCGGGCAGGGTGGCCACCAGCACGCGCATGCCGGCCGCCGATTTGCGCAGGGCGAAATTCGGCGCGACGATGCCGCGGCGAGCCCGCTCCTGCACGGCATCATCGAGCTGCTTCAGTTGCAAGGGCACCGCATGCAGGCGCTCGACATAGCGCTGCGCATCATCCAGCGTGCTGATCGGGTGGTTGATGGTAAGGAAGTTGATGATGGCCATTTGCTGGCCATCGAGCTGATTGATCGGCGCGGTGTGAAAGCGGAAGCGCTCGCCGGCCAGTTCATGCTCTAAAGTCCAGCGCAGGGTGTCATACGATAGTTGGTCTGCCGCATCGAGCCCGGCGCGGTCGTAGCGGCGCAAGGTATCCAGATCGAGCCGGGCCTGTTTGAAATCTGCTTCACGCTTGGCATCGGACAGATCATCGAGCCTCGCGTCATACCAGTGCAGGCCATAGGGCGCCAAAATGCGGGTGCTGGACAGCATTTGCGGCGAGTCGAGCGATTTGCGCACGGTGATGCGGTCAAAAAACACCCGGATCGACCAAGGGCGGAACCAGATTGCGTTTACCGTCAGCAGCGCTGCCACCACCATGCCGGCAGCCAGGATCACCCGCTTGCGTACCATTGCCATCCCCCGAATATCTTTTTTTGTACGGCAAACGCCATTCTAGGCTCTGTTGACGTTTTGTCGACGGTCGCGGGGGGGGGGGGGTTGGGGGCGA
>NZ_JAYRLZ010000114.1:0-12949 GCF_041904975.1 Chitinimonas sp.
AAGGGCTATTACGCATCCAGCACCGACTACTACCAGTGCGGCCTGAGCGGCCAGCCACTCGACAAGTGCGAATTCGCCAATGTGTCGCCCGGTGCCAATTACACCGAAAACGCCAGCAAGAATCTCAAGTCGGAAACCGGCAAGTCGGGCGGCATCGGCGTGGTGTGGTCGCCCGCCAAACAGTTCGACCTGACAGCCGATTACTGGCAGATCCGTATCGATAATCTGGTCACCCAGCTCAATGCCGACACGCTGCTGCGTACCGAGGCCGATTGCCGCCTGGGCAAACTCGATGCCAAGTCGGCGCAATGCCAGGACGTGATCAGCCGCATCACCCGCAACCCGGCCAATGCGCCGCTCGACCCCTTGGCCATCAGGGATATCCGCGTCAACTCGATCAATGCCGCCAGCGAGAAAACCGACGGCATCGATCTCAGCGCGCGGCTGGGCTGGAAATCGGAGCAATGGGGCGACTATCAATGGCGTATCAATTACACCCGCGTGCTCAGCCACAAATACCAGCAGTTCGCCAGCGATGCCGAGCGCGATCTGTTGCATGCCAAGGATAATTCCGACTGGCCGGACAAGCTGATCAACAGCCTGAGCTGGAACAAGGCATCGTGGAACAGCACCCTGACGCTGATCCGCAATGGCCGCATCCCCAATGCCGCGCAGGATGGCGGCTATGTCGAGCCGATCTGGCTGACCAATCTGGATATCGGCTACCAGATCAACAAGCAGGCGTCGGTGTCCTTGACCATCAATAATCTGTTCGACAAGATCCGCCGTGATACCTCGGGCGGCTGGCCGTACTATCTGGTCGGCAACTACCTGCCCTATGGGCGTGAAGGCTGGGTACAGCTGAACTATCACTTCAACTGATCTTGCCATCGCGCAAGCGCCAAGCTGAACCGCTTCGCGCAGCAAGTCTGGCCCCGGCATGTCCGGGGCAGCTGCCTTTGGCCCCCTCTACCGCAAGCGGGAGAGGGTTGGAGTGAGGGAGGCGTGATTGATCCAGGCTGCCCTCACCCGGCCCTGCTGGGGTTAGAGTGGAATGCCCTCGCGCCCTCACCCGGCCCTGCGGGCCACCCTCTCCCGCTTGCGGGAGAGGGGGCGTGGATCATCCAGCCTGTTTTGCTGCAATCAGCCTTCAACCTTCCGGAGCTTCACCATGACCCATCTGCCGCTTTGCCTGCTGGCGCTGTGCACCGCCTCGGTACTGCCTGCCGGCAAGCCGCTGGTGATCTGCGCCGATGCCGACCCCGATGGTTTTGACCCTGCACAGAGCGCCAACGACGCCACCCTGAAGGCCTCGGCCGGCCGCATTTACAACAATCTGATCGAATACGCGCCCGGCCCGTTCAAATTTGTCCCGGCCTTGGCCGAGCGTTGGGATATCTCGCCCGATGGCCTGGTGTATACCTTCCACCTGCGCCACGGCGTAGCCTGGCAGCGCAATGCACTGTTCAAGCCCAGCCGCGAATTCAATGCCGACGATGTGCTGTGGACCCTGCAAAGACAGATCGACCCGGCCCACCCCGGCGCCAAAGCCGCCCCTGCCGGCTTTCCCTATGCCAATGCTGGCGAGTGGAAAAACCTGTTCAAAAGCATTGAAAAGCCCGATGCCTACACGCTGCGGCTGACCCTGAACAAACCGTTCGCGCCGCTATTGGAGCGCTTTGCCCACCCGGCGCTGTCCATCGTGTCGGCCGAATATGGCCAGCAGCTGGACAAGGCCGGCACGCCCACTCTGCTCGCCAGCCAGCCGATTGGCACCGGCCCGTATCAAATGACGAACTTCGACAAGGGCGCACAACTGCGTTACGAGGCCAACCCGCAGTACTGGCGCCACAAGCCGGCCATCGAGCGGCTGATTGTCGCCACCGTTCCCGACCCGGCAGTGCGCGCGCAAAAGCTGCTGGCAGGCGAGTGCCAGCTGGCCGACACCATCAAGCCGCAGGATTTGCCGCGCTTTAGCGGCAACGCCAGCTTTGTGGCGACGCCCTTGCGTATGCAGGCCAGCGCCCAGCTGACGTTCAATGTCGGCAAGAAGCCAATGGACGACAAGCGGGTACGCCAGGCGCTGGCCATGGCGATCGACCGCGCTGCCATTGTCAAAGTGGTGTACGACGGCCGCGCCGAAGTGGGCAGCTCGCCCTATGCCGCCCGCAGCCTGTGGGGCAGCGAGGCAGTCAAAGCGGCAGAGCCCGATCTGGCCCAAGCCAAAAAGCTGCTGGCGGAGGCTGGCTACCCGAATGGCTTCGAGCTGGAGCTATGGTCGCGCGCGGGCGGATCGTTCACCAACCCGAATTTCCCGCTTACCGCGCAGCTGATCCAGGCCGACTGGGCCAAACTGGGGGTGCGCCTCAAGCTGGTGACCATGGACTGGGTAGAGCTGATCAAAAAGGCTCGCGCCGGTGCCGCGCCAGCGCTGCTGACCGGCTGGAGCGGCGCCCTCGACCCCGATGGCTTTTACAGCAACCAGGCCAGCTGCGACGCCACCCACAATGGCTACAACTTCGCACAGTGGTGCCACCCACGCGCCGAAGCCGCGCTGGACGCCGGCCGCCTCGCCACCAGCATCGCCAGCCGCAGCCCGCACTATATCGAGCTGCAAAAACTGATCGCCGACGAAGTCCCCTTCACCACCCTCGCCTACCCGGTGCCGGTAGTCATCCACAGCCGCTCGCTTGGCGGGGTGGAACCGACAGCAGGTGATAGTTTCAAGGTAGAGCAGCTGTTCTGGCGCTAGGGCGGGAGCAGGCTCACGGCACCCGAAACCTGTAAACACAGAGATCGGAGAGCACACAGAGCGCACAGAGACGGCAAACCCGATCAGGGTTTCTCTGTGTGCTCCGTGCACTCGGTGCACTCCGTGTCTACAGAATTCAGGGGGGGATTTGCGAGCGCCTGGCGTGCCAAACCCCAAACCTGTAGACACAGAGATCGGGGAGCACACAGAGCCCACTGAGACGGCAAAACCCAATCGGTTTTTCTCTGTGTGCTCTGTGCTCTCGGTGCACTCCGTGTCTACAGAATTCAGGGCGGTGCGAGCGCCATGCATGCCAAGCCCCAAACCTGTAGACACAGAGATCGGGGAGCACACAGAGCCTACTGAGACGGCAAAACCCAATCGGTTTTTCTCTGCGTGCTCTGTGCTCTCGGTGCACTCTGTTTCTACAGAATTCAGGGGGGGTGCGAGCGCCATGCATGCCAAGCCCCAAACCTGTAGACACAGAGATCGGGGAACACACAGAGCCCACTGAGACAGCAAAACCCAATCAGGTTTTCTCTGTGTGCTCTGTGCTCTCGGTGCACTCCGTGTCTACAGAATTCAAGGGGTCTTGCGCCCAGTTCGACCGCTACAACATACGCCGCAGGCGGTGGCCGATTTCGCCCACCATGCCGCGGCGGAAGGCCATGACGCACAGCACGAACACCGAGCCGATGGTGACGGTGACCCAGGAGCCCAGCGAGGCCAGTTCGTGGTGCAGTACCCCCACCGTGACCGCGCCCACCACCGGGCCGGTCAGGGTGCCCATGCCGCCGAGCAGGGTCATCAGCACCACCTCGCCGGACATATGCCAGTGCACATCGGTCAGCGATGCCAGGCCCATCACCAGCGACTTGGTGGCGCCGGCGAGGCCAGCCAGTGAGGCCGACATCACAAAGGCGGCCAGCTTGTAGCGCTCCACCCGGTAACCCAGCGACAAGGCGCGCGGCTCGTTCTCGCGGATTGCCTTGAGCACGGTGCCAAACGGCGAATTGACGGTGCGCCAGATCAGCCAGAAGCCCGCCACGGTGACCGCCATGACGAAGTAGTACAGCGCCAGCGGCAGCTGCCGATCGCCCATCGCAACCGTGTGCGACAGATCGATCAGCCCGAGCAGATGGCCGCGCGGTATGCCTTGCAAGCCATCTTCGCCACCGGTAAATGGCAGCTGCAGGCAGGCAAAGTACACCAGCTGCGCCAGGGCCAGCGTCACCATGGCGAAATAGATGCCCTGGCGGCGGATTGCCACGAGGCCCACTACGAGGCCAAGCAGCGCCGCCCCTGCGGTGCCGAACAAAATGCCCAGTTCCGGCGTAAGGCCCCAGTCGCGCATGGCATGGCCGGCCAGATAGGCGGCGCTGCCAAAAAACGCAGCATGGCCGAACGACAGCAGGCCACCAAAACCAAGCAGCAAATTGAAGGCGCAGGCAAACAGCGAGAAGCACATCAATTCCATGACAAAGGTCGGGTAGACACCGAACGGCAGCAGCGCCAGCACCGCCAGCGCAATCAGCCAGGGCAGCAGCCTGACCCTGTGTTCCACACCCGGCGTAGCAGAAGCCGGTTTGATCGCAGTAACAGACATGCTCAGGCCTCCTTGCCGAACAGGCCGGCCGGGCGCCACAGCAGCACCAGCGCCATCACGATAAAGATCACCGTATTGGCCAGCGGCGGATAGAACACCTTGACCACCCCTTCCAGCAGGCCGAGGCCAAGACCAGTGACAATGGCGCCCATGATGGAGCCCATGCCGCCGATCACCACCACGGCAAACACGATGATGATGAGGTCGGCCCCCATGGTCGGGCTTACCGCATAGATCGGCGCTGCCACCACGCCAGCGAGACCCGCCAGTGCCACGCCAAGGAAGTAAGTGAGGGTGCGCAGCAGCGGCACATCGATGCCGAAGGCACGCGCCACATCGGGGTTTTCGGTGCCGGCGCGCAGATAGGCGCCAAGCCGGGTGCGCTCGACCAACCACCACACGCCAAAGCACACCAGCAGCGATAACACGATGGAAAACAGCCGGTACTTGGGGAAGAACATAAAGCCCAGATTCAGCGCGCCTTCCAGAATCGGCGGCTTGCCGTTATACGGCTCGCCCGACACATTGAAGTAATTGGTGAACAGGCCTTCCAGAATCAGGGCCAGACCAAAGGTGAGCAGCAGGCCGTACAGATGGTCCACCTGATACAGCCGCGACAGCAGGGTGCGCTCGATCGCCACGCCCACGAGGCCCACCAACAGCGGAATCACCAGGAGCGCCACCCAGAAATTCATGCGCAGGCCTTCGTCGCCCAGCCAGTGGCCAAGATAGTCAAAGCCGATCAGGGCACCGAAGGCGCCCAGCATATAGAAGGCGCCATGGGAGAAATTGACCACATTGAGCATGCCGAAAATCACGGCAAGGCCCAGGCTCAGCAAGGCATAGAAAGCGCCGTTATTGAGGCCGAGCATGGCCTGCGACAGCACGGCCGAGAGTGAGATATCCATGTTTTACCTTTGTTCGCCAGCGCGATGCCGCGTCCTGACCAGGCGCGCGGCCAGACCACAGACGGCCCGGCAGCGCAGTGGGCGCCACCGGGCCGGCCCAGGCCAGGTTTACTTCTTCACCAGCGCGCACTCGCTGCCAGCCAGCGGCTTGAACGCCTGCTCGCCCGGAATGGTGGCGATCACTTTCAACATGTCCCAGATCGAACGCGACTCGGTCGGCTTTTTCACTTCGACCAGATACATATCGTGCACCATGCGACCGTCTTCGCGGATCTTGCCGTTCTTGGCATAGAAGTCCTTGATCGGCAGCTCGCGCATCTTCTTCATCACTTCATCGGGGTTGTCGGTGTTAGCCGCCTTGACTGCCTTCAGGTAGTGCATGGTGCTGGAATAGACCCCGGCCTGCACCATGGTCGGCATGGCGCCGGTCTTGGCCAGGTAGCGATTGCCGAAGGCACGCGTTTCGGTGTCCAGATCCCAGGTATAGGCGGTGGTGAACTTCATGCCCTGGGCAGTGGCAAGGCCCAGCGCTTTGATATCGCTATCGAATACCAGCAGGCCCGCCATAGTCTGCTTGATGCCGAACTCACGCGCCTGTTTCACCGCATTGGAAAAATCGCCGCCGGCATTGGCCAGCGCGATCACCTTGGCGCCGGAATTCTGCGCCTGCAACAGGTAGGACGAGAAATCGGTGGTGCCGAGCGGATGCTTCACCGTGCCGCTCACCGTGCCGCCAAGGCCGGTGACGATCTTCGAGGCATCGCCCTGCAGGGCCTGGCCGAAGGCATAGTCAGCCTGCAGGAAGTACCAGGAATTCATGCCTTCCTTCATCAGCGCCGTGGCAGTGCCCTTGGCAACGGCATAGGTGTCGTAGGCATAGTGCACCGAATACGGCGTGCATTCCTTGCCGGTGAGCGCGGTGGAGCCGGCGCCATTGACGATCACCACCCGCTTCTTTTCGCCACCGATCTTCTGCACGGCGATCGCCACGCCGGAGTTGAGCAGGTCGTTGATCATGTCCACGCCCTGGGTGTCGAACCACTCGCGCGCCTTGGCCGAGCCGATATCGGCCTTGTTCTGATGGTCGGCCGATACCAGGGTGATCGGCTTGCCCAGCACCTTGCCGCCAAAATCGTCGATGGCCATCTGCGCTGCTGCCACCGAGCCCTTGCCGCCAATACTGGCGTACACGCCCGACATATCGGTAAGCACACCGATCTTGATGCCATTGGGGCCGGCCAGCGCGCCGGCCGATAGTGCGGCGGCAACGAGGGTAACAAGCGTTTTGCGAGGTGTATGCATGGTGTCGGGCTCCAGTTTTTTGCTTTGAGGGGAAATGCTCTATCCAGGCGGCGGCTTATACCGCCAGGTATTTGTTCAACCGTGCTTCGCCATCGGCGGCCAGCTCGGCGGCGCTGATGGCATCGACCACCTGGCCATGCTCGATCACATAATGGCGATCGGCAATGCCGGCAGCAAAGCGGAAATTCTGCTCGACCAGCACGATGGTGTAGCCACGCGACTTCAATAGCCGCACGGTTTCGCCAAGCTTTTTCACGATCACCGGGGCGAGGCCTTCAGTGATTTCATCCAGCAACAACAACCGTGCGCCGGTACGCAGAATGCGCGCCATCGCCAGCATTTGCTGTTCGCCACCGGAAAGCCGCGTGCCCTGGCTCTTGCGCCGCTCCCACAGATTGGGGAATAGCTCGTAGATTTCCTCCAGCTTCATGCCGTCCGAGCGTATCGCCGGCGGCAGCAGCAGATTCTCCTCCACGCTGAGGCTGGCAAAGATGGCCCGCTCCTCCGGGCACCAGCCGACACCCAGCGGCGCAATCTTGTGGGTGGGCAGATTGATCGCTTCACGGCCATTGATCATCACCGAGCCGGCGCGGCGGCCGGTCAGGCCGAGAATCGCCTTCAAGGTCGTGGTACGGCCGGCGCCATTGCGGCCCAGCAGGGTGACCAATTCACCGCGCCGCACGCCGAAATCGATGCCGTGCAGGATATGCGATTCGCCATAAAAGGCATGCAGGCCGGTTACCCGCAACATTTCGCCGGCATGGTCCTGGATATCAGCCATGGGCCACCTCCGCCGCATCGTCGGCCGACACGCCGAGATAAGCTTCCATTACCTTCGGGTCTTTCGACACCGTCGCATAATCGCCCTCGCTGAGCACCTGGCCGCGCGCCAGTACGGTAATCCGGTCGGCCAGGGTGGAGACCACCTTCAGATTGTGCTCCACCATCAAGATGGTGCGGCCGGCTGCCACACGGCGGATCAGGCTGGTGACGCGATCGACGTCCTCCACGCCCATGCCCTGGGTGGGCTCATCGAGCAGCATCAGCTTCGGCTCCAGCGCCAGGGTGGTAGCAATTTCCAGTGCGCGCTTGCGGCCATAGGGCATTTCCACGGCCAGCACCTCGGCGAATTCGGTGAGGCCGACATCGTCGAGCAGGGCCATCGCCGCAGCGCTATAGGCATCGAGCTGGCGATTGCTGGTCCAGAAGCGGTGGGCGCCGCCAGCCTTGCGCAGCAGGGCCACCCGGACATTGTCCAGCGCGGTCATATGCGGAAACACCGCCGAAATCTGGAAGGAGCGGATCAGACCCTTGAGGGCGACTTCGGCCGGCTTTGCCTGGGTGATGTCCTCACCGTCGTACAAGACCAGCCCTGAGCTGGGCGGCAAGAATTTGGTCAGCAGATTGAATACGGTGGTCTTGCCGGCGCCATTGGGGCCGATCAGGGCATGAATGCTGCCGCGAGCCACCTTGAGATTGACGTCGGAAACGGCGGCGAAGCCGCGAAATTCCTTACCGAGCCCACGGGTCTCGAGGATGATGTCCTGCTGCATCGTGTCTCCATCTTCCCGCTTTTGCGGGTATTGTCGGCGAACACCCAGCCAGAATGCGCACACGCCCGACGCGCAGCCGGCATGGCCGGGCAGCAGTCGATGGCGGTGGATTGGCTACGGTGCAGCGGCGCAGGCACGGCAGGGAATCACGTAAGCCCGGCGCCAGCTTGGGCAAGCAGGGGGAAAGCTATAGCAAAACGCCACCGAGGTAAATTCCCGTGAGGCCGGCTCAAGCCGGCCTGTCTGATTTCACGGACAATGCGGCGCGCCCACCCCGGCCCGCCTGTGCCGCCGCCAGGCTCAGCACACGGACCACCTTTACCGTCGCCGGCGTGGCGCCGGACGCCATGGCCTGCCGGCACGCCGGCTCAGTACCCGGACGCTGCGCGGTGCAACCGGTACGGCTCGCTGCACAGCGCAGGCAGGGCGGCGCCAGCCTGACCATCAGGGCCACGCCTGCCTGGATGCCTCCGATCAGCAGCAGCGCGGCCAGCATGCCTATTTCCCCGGCAGGGTGACGAAACCGAGCTTGACCACCCCGGCACGCTGCGCGGCCGCCATTACCTGGGCAACCCGCTCATAAGCCACTTTGCGATCGGCATTGAGCTGGATTTGCGGCTGCGGCTGCTGATGCGCCGCCTGCGCCAGCTGCGCCGCCAGCTGGTCCTCGCTTTGCAGCTGCTCGTTCCAGTACAGCTGACCATCGGCCGAGATGGCCAAATGAACCGTGGCCGGCGGCACCTCGTTCACCCGGCTGCTGGCCTGCGGCAGATCGACCTTGACCGAATGGGTGAGCACCGGCACGGTGAGCATGAATACGATAAGCAGCACCAGCATCACATCCACCAGCGGCGTCATATTGATTTCGCTCATCACCTGGCTGTTGTCGTCGAAGCGACCGCCTCCGAATGCCATCTTATTGCCCCCCGCCTGCGACGACATTCAGGCGTGGCCGCGCCTGGTCGGGCCGCGCCAGCGGTGCGCCGGTCACGAAATAGGCATGCAGATCATGGGCAAAGCGGTTGATCCGCCCCAATAGCTGCCGGTTACCGCGCACCAGGGCGTTGTAGCCCAGCACCGCCGGAATGGCGACAGTCAGTCCGAAGGCGGTCATGATCAGCGCTTCGCCAACCGGACCTGCCACCTTGTCGATACTGGCCTGGCCGCTCAGGCCGATGCCGGTCAGCGCGTGGTAGATGCCCCATACCGTGCCGAGCAGGCCCACAAACGGCGCTGTCGAACCGATCGAGGCCAGAATCGACAGGCCGGACTGCATGCGCTCCACCGACTCATCGATGGCATTTTGCAGGCAGCTGGTCAGCCAGTCGGGCAAGGCCAGCTGGCCATGCAGATCGCCCTGGTTATCGCGATGATGGGCCACCGCCTCACGCGCTTCTTCGGCCATCAGGCGGAACGGGTTGCCCTCGCCGGCCAGCAGGCGCAAGCCTTCTTCAAAGCCATGGGCATGCCAGAAGCCATGGGCAGCGGTGTCGGCCATGCGGCGCAGGCGCATTTGCCGCCATAGCCGCGTCAACAGCACGGTCCAGGCCGCAATCGACATCAGCAGCAGCGCGATGGCCACGCCACGGGTGACCACATCGCCTTGTGCCCACATCGAGGCCAGTCCGAACGGATTGTTTTCCATCTGAGATTTCTCCGGTATTGCGCTTGCCACGGCAAGCCGGTTGTTAGGAAAGCGCTGAATGAATCGAGCGTCGCAGACCCCGGGAAGCCCGGGCCTTGATCGCTAGCGAGTACGCTGTTGATGGCTCGCCGCTCTATTTCTCCCCCTCCGCCCCGCCGAGGGGCCGCGCTTTTGGCGCGTTGGGCGAGTCGCTCAGCGCTTCCCTAGGAATTCAATGAAAAATCCACTGGCACCACATACCACAGTGCCAGCGGGGTATCGCCCTGCCGGGCCGGGATAAAGGTCCAGCGCTGCAAGGTATCGAGCGCGGCACGATCAAGCCGCTCGAAACCGCTGCTGCGCTTGAGCCGCACCTGATCGACCTTGCCATCGGCCAGCACATGCACTTCCACCTGCACCACGCCCTCCTCATGCAAGCGGCGCGACATCGCCGGGTAAGGCGGTTTCGGATTGTTGAGCCCCTGGGCATCGCTGCGCGGCGGGGTCAGCTCGGCGGACTTGCCGGCGGCAGGTTTGCTCGGCGCAGCCACGGCCGGCTCGGCCTCGGCCGGCGCAGCAGCAGCAGGCGCTGAAGGCGCAGCAGCGGCAGCCGGCACAGCTGCCATGCTGGCCGGGACGGCCGGCAGCAAGGTTCGGGGCTGGGCCGGCTGGCTGGACCGGGCTTGCGGCACCGTGCGGGCAATCGCCTGCGGCCTTGCCTCGGCTTGGGGCAGCGGCTGCGGCGCGGCTTCTTGCACCGGCGGTAACAAGCTGGCCTGCATCACCGGCAGCGGCACCGGCGCTTGCACCGGGTTGCCGCCCAGCCAGTACGCCGCTGCAAGCAGATGCAGCGCCGCAATCAGCAGGCTGGGCGCAAAGCGGGCAAGGTGCGAATGGGTAACGGGCAGACGAAGCGCAGACATATACCGTATTGTATTGATAACCATTATCATTTGTAAACAAAGTTGCCGCAGCGCAGCATTTGCTGCCATACAATCGGAGCCATGCCCTACCCCCTGCCCACCTACCAGGCGCCTCGCTGGCTGCGCGGCGCACACCTCGAAACCATCTATCCGGCGCTGGCGCTGAAACAGCCGCCACCGGCCTATCGCCGCGAGATCTGGAACAGCCCGGATGGCGACGAGATCGCCGTGGACTGGCTGAACGGGCCGCAGCGCGCCAATCAGCCCCTCCTGGTGCACTTTCATGGCCTGGAAGGCAGCTCGGCCAGCCATTACGCCAGCGCGCTGATGCATGCGGTCAAGGCGCGCGGCTGGCAGGCCGCAGTTGCCCATTTTCGCGGCTGCGGCGGCCACCGCAATCGCCGGCCGCGCGCCTACCATGCCGGCGATAGCGCCGAAATCGACTGGATCTTGCGGCGCTTTCGCGCCGGCCACCGTGGGCCGCTCTATGTCGCCGGTGTATCGCTCGGGGGCAATGCGCTGGCCAAGTGGGCCGGCGAGCAAGGTGCTGCGGCGGCACAAACGGCCGATGCCATCGCGGTGATTTCCGCGCCGCTCGATCTCAACGCCGCCGGCAAGGTGCTCGATCGCGGGCTCAATCGCGCCATCTACACGCGCAATTTTTTGCAAACGCTGCGGCCCAAGACCCTGGCGCATCTGGCTGCTTTCGAACAAGAACTGGCCTTTTTGCAGGTGGAGCCACGCGATATCCGCGCCGCGCGCACCTTTCGCGAATTCGACGAGCGCGTCACCGCGCCGCTGCATGGCTTTGCCGGCGCCCATGATTACTGGTCGAAGTCGAGCAGCAAGCCGCTATTGCGCCATATCGCCATCCCCGCCCTGGTCATCAACGCCCGCAACGACCCCTTCCTGCCAGCCAGCGCCCTGCCCGGCGCGCAGGACGTCAGCAGCATGGTGCAGCTGCTGCAGCCCGAGCATGGCGGCCATGTCGGTTTTACCGAGGGCAGCTTTCCCGGCCAGCTGAGCTGGCTGCCGCGCTGCCTGCTGCAGTTTTTTGATTCGATCGGCGGCCCGGCCGCCGCCCAGCGAGACCCAGCCTGATGACCATTTCTCCCGATATTTTCAAGGCCTACGATATCCGCGGCCTGGTAGGCAGCCAGCTCCATGCTGCCAGCTTGCATCTGCTGGGCCGGGCAATCGGCAGCGAAGCCGTAAGCCGCCAGCAGGCACGCGTCGTGGTTGGCCGCGATGCACGCCCTTCCAGCGCCGAATTGGCCGACAGCCTGATTGCCGGCCTGCGCAGCTGTGGCGTGGGCGTGATCGATATCGGTGAAGTGGCCACCCCGCTGGCCTGGTTTGCCGCCCACCATCTGCAGACCGGCTCGGCGGTGATGATCACCGGCAGCCACAATCCGCCGCAGTACAACGGCGTGAAGATCATGCTGGCTGGCGAAACCCTGGCCGGCGAGGCGATCTCGGGCTTGCGCGCCCGCATCGAAGCCGGCGAATTCAGCCAGGGCGAAGGGAGCTACCAGCAGGACGATGTCAGCGCTGCCTATCTGGCACGCATCGAGGGTGATATCCAGCTGTCGCGCCGGGTCAGCATCGTCGTCGATGCTGGCAATGGCATGGCTGGCAAGCTGGCGCCGGTGCTATACCGGCGGCTGGGCTGCCGGGTGCGCGAATTGCACTGCGATATCGACGGGCAGTTTCCCAATCACCACCCCGACCCGGCCAAGCCGGAAAACCTCGCCGACCTAGCCCATGCGCTGGCAGTAACCGATGCCGAGCTGGGCCTCGCATACGATGGCGACGCCGACCGGCTCGGCGTGGTGGCCAAGGATGGCAGCATCATCTACCCTGACCGTCTGCTGATGCTGTTTGCCGCCGACGCGCTAAGCCGCCACCCCGGCGGTAAGGTGGTATACGACGTGAAATCGAGCCGCCTGCTGGCCAGCTGGGTGAAGCAGCATCGCGGCAAGGCGCTGATGGCGCGCACCGGCCACAGCTATATGAAGGCCAAGATGCACGAAAGCGGCGCCCTGGTCGGCGGCGAGCTGAGCGGCCATCTGTTTTTTGCCGAACGCTGGTACGGGTTTGACGACGGCATCTATGCCGGCGCGCGCCTGCTGGAGATCCTCTCCCAGGTCGACGATATCAGCGCCCTACTCGCCGCCCTGCCCAATGGCTGCAGCACCCCGGAAATCCAGATTCCGGTGCCCGATGGCCAGCCACACGCGCTACTGGCCAAGCTGAAAGACGAGGCCCGCTTCCCGGATGC
>NZ_JAYRLZ010000425.1:0-2294 GCF_041904975.1 Chitinimonas sp.
GACCTGGCACGCAATGAAAAGCAGCTGTGCGTAGTGGAAATGCCCGCCGACCTGATGCGCATGGAGCAAACCCTAGCTTACAAGGGTCGCTATTTTGTGTTGATGGGCCGGTTGTCACCGCTGGATGGCATCGGTCCGCGCGATATTCATTTCGATCATTTACTGGCGCGCGCCACTGACGGGCTGGTCAGCGAGGTGATCCTGTCCACCAATTTCACCGTGGAAGGCGAAGCCACCGCACACTATGTCGCGGAAATGCTGCGCGCGCGCGGCCTGCAGGTAAGCCGCATTGCCCGAGGGCTGCCAGTCGGCGGCGAACTGGAGCATGTCGACAGCGGCACGCTGGCGCAGGCCCTGCTGGAACGCCGACCGCTGTAAGCGCAGTCACCCGCCCGATCACACGCCGGATTCTCCGGTTTGGCGCCACCACAGGCATTTTGAATACAGTTTTTGATTGCATGTTGTATTGAAGCGACTCGCGCGAACCTAGTACACTGCGAAGCACTGTTTGCAACCTCCCTGCCGTCACCGAGCGCCTGATGATCGCTTCCGCCAAGTCGGCCAATGCCCGCGCTGTCGAGCCGTTCGAGTTCAAGAGCGCCGCTCTTAACCTGATCGCCTTTACGCCCAACACCGCCAATCTGCCCCAGCTGGACGATGCGCTCAAGCGCCGTCTGGGCGGCAACGCCGATTTTTTTGGCGGCGATGCCGCGATACTCGATCTGTCTGCTTGGCCCGAGTCAGCCAATGCCGATGATTTAAGCGCCCTGCTTGGCCTGCTCCGCCAGTATGGCTTGCAGACGGTAGCGGCACGCGCAAGCCATGCCCTCATCGCCGACCAGGCACGCCGCGCTGGCCTGGCGGTACTGCCGGACAGCACAGGCAGCCGCGAACTCCCGGCCGAAAAAGCCGCCCCTGCGCCTTCACCAGCGCCGGTTCCGGCCAATTCAATGATCATCGACCGCCCGGTGCGTAGCGGCCAACAGGTCTACGCACGCGGCGGCGACCTGATCGTACTGGCCTTGGTCAGCCACGGCGCCGAAGTGATTGCCGATGGCAATGTGCATGTCTACGCACCCTTGCGCGGACGCGCAGTGGCCGGTGCGCGCGGCGACAGCCGCGCCCGCATCTTTACCCATTGCATGGAAGCCGAATTATTGTCGGTGGCCGGGGTATACCGCGCCATCGAAGAAGCGTTGCCGGAAAGCATCATGGGCCGGGCCGCACAGGTCCGGCTCGACGGCAACAAACTGGTTATCGAATCGATGAAGCTCGATTAAGCAACCGCATTCAAGAAAACAGGATCAGCAACGTGGCAAAAATCATCGTCGTTACCTCTGGCAAGGGCGGGGTCGGCAAGACCACCACCAGCGCCAGCTTCGCCTCCGGGCTCGCCTTGCGCGGCAACAAGGTTGCCGTGATCGATTTCGATGTCGGCCTGCGCAATCTCGACCTCATCATGGGCTGCGAGCGGCGCGTGGTGTACGACTTCATCAATGTCATCCAGGGCGAAGCTTCGCTCAAGCAAGCATTGATCAAGGACAAGCATTGCGACAATCTGTTTATCCTGCCGGCCTCGCAAACCCGCGACAAGGAAGCGCTGACCCGCGAAGGCGTGGAAAAGACGCTGAAGGAGCTGGCAGCCGACGGCTTCGATTACATCATCTGCGACTCGCCCGCCGGCATCGAAACCGGTGCGCTGCTGGCACTGTATTTTGCCGACGAGGCACTGATCGTCACCAATCCGGAAGTCTCATCGGTACGTGACTCGGACCGCATTCTCGGCATCCTCGATGCCAAGTCGAAAAAAGCCGAGGAAGGCCAGAGCATCAAGGCGCACCTGCTGATCACCCGCTATTCACCCAAGCGCGTCGATGCCGGCGAAATGCTGTCGCTGGAAGATATCAAGCATTTGCTGCGTATCCCCTTGATTGGCGTGATTCCCGAGTCGGAAAGCGTCCTGCAGGCCTCCAATAGCGGCACGCCGGCGGTGCATCTGGAAGGCTCGGATGTGGCAGAAGCCTATAAGGACGTGGTGGCACGCTTCCTCGGCGAAGACCGCCCGCTGCGCTTTATCGAAGCGCCCAAGCAGGGCTGGCTCAAGCGCCTGTTCGGGGGGTAATGGATGTCTTTTCTCGACTATTTGCTGGGTAACAAGAAAAAATCGGCCTCGGTTGCGCGCGAGCGACTGCAGATCATTCTGGCGCATGAGCGTGCCGGGCGTGGCGGGCCGGACTACCTGCCCGCGCTGCAGCAGGAGCTGATTGCGGTAATTTCGAAATATGTATCGGTCA
>NZ_JAYRLZ010000115.1:0-12813 GCF_041904975.1 Chitinimonas sp.
ACCGCGCCGGTGGCGTGGGCTGCGGCGGCAATCGCCGGCACATCCTGCACTTCAAAACTTAGCGAGCCGGGCGACTCGACATAAACCACCCGGGTATTGGGGCGGATCAGACCGGCAATATCGGCACCCAGCAGCGGGTCGTAATAGCTGGTTTCAATGCCAAGGCGCTTGAGCGTTCCGTCGCAGAAGATACGGGCCGGTCCATACACCGAATCGACCATCAGCAGATGGTCGCCCGGCGCCAACAGGGCCAGCAGGGTGGTGGTGATGGCGGCCAGGCCCGATGGCGCCAGCAGGCAGGCGGCGGCGCCCTCGGCGGCGCACAGCGCCTGCTCCAGCGCTTCGGTGGTATCGGTGCCATGGCGGCCATAGCTGTGCTTGCCTTGCGCACTGGCCAGCTCGTCGGTGTTGGCAAACAGCATGGTGGAGGCGCGCACTACCGGCGGGTTGACCGGGCCGCGCCGACCTTGTTGCGGGCGACCGGCGTGGACCAGTTGGGTGGCGGCATGCAGGATATCGTTGGACATGGAGAGGACCTTTGACGTGTGGTGCTGGCTGGCGGAGGGGGCCGTGTCTGGCGTTCAGGCGTGGTGGCCGTGGCCGGCGATATGGGCGTCGATAGCCAGGGCATGGCCAAAGCGCTCGCTCAGCGCCAGGGTTTCATTCAGGCTCAGGTCCAGTACCAACAGGCTGCCATCGCTGAGGCGCTCCACCTTGGCCTCGAAGTACAGTGCTACTTCGCGCACCTTGCCCAGTTCGACGCTGGAGCGGCTTCGCGGGCTGAAGCGGGCCCAGCTGCGCCCGGCATAGCGGCGCGCCAGATTGGCGGGCGGCGCCAGTCGCTCTGGCGTAGATGATTCGCAGGAAAAGTCGGTGTGGTGGTCGGCGCGGTCGAGACAGTCAAACATGGGGCAACTCCTGGCGATGTCGACAGCGTAGCCCTGGCGGGCGGCGCTTTAGCGGACTGGATTCGCGGGATCACTCCCGACACGCGCCCCGCAAGTTGTCGATTAAATCGGCGCGTTTGTTCTGTTGTGCGACATGGCCGGCGCAAATGCAAAAAACCCGCTCGGCCAGGTGGCGGAAGCGGGTTGCTGTGTGGGATTGTCCCGGTACTGCAGCACGCTTTAGCCAAATTTATTAAGCGCCCGCAAGCTGATTGTTCAAATCGGCGCTGGGGCGGAATGTAACGGCCCAAGGCGGGCGACGTCAAGCGACTCTTCTGTGCGAGCCTTAAAAATGTGGGGCATGAATCTAAAACCCTAAAACCTTAAACCACAGAGGACACGGAGAACACAGAGGTGGCACAGAGGTGGCACAGAGGAGCGGAGGGACAAGTGCAGCCTCCCCTCTCTAGGTTTTCTCTGTGCCACCTCTGTGTTCTCTGTGCGCTCTGTGGTTCAAGAATTTGGGTTTGCTATTGTTTGTGCGCTCTGTGGTTCAAGATTTTGGGTTTGCTGCTCGTGGGCAAGCATATCTGCCAGTACAGGGTGCTGGTGGCGCTTGCTGTTAGAATGGCCGGCCCTCCCAGCCATTCACGCTATGCCGCTGCGCCAGATCCGATCCCATGCCTTTAGAACCGAAGCTGCTGCGCTATGGCGGCTGGCCTGGCCCATGCTGGTCGGGCAGTTGGCTGCTGTCGGCATGGCGGTGGTGGATGTGGCCATGTCCGGCCATGCCTCGGCATTTGATCTGGCCGGCGTGTCGTTGGGTGCATCGGTGTGGTCCATCATCCTGGTCACGCTGATGGGGCTGATGATGTCGGTGAACCCCACCGTGGCCCATCTGGTAGGCGCCGGCGAATACGGCAAGATCGGCCATGTGGTCAGGCAGGCGCTGTGGAAGGGCGTGGGGGTCGGCCTGCTTGCGCTGCTGGCTGCCCTGTTGTTTGCCGAGGTGTTCGACCATATGCAGATCGAGCCGGAAGTGCGCCGTGTCGCCAAGGGCTTTGTGCGCATCACCGCCTTTGCCTTGCCGGCCTTTGCCTGTTTCCGGGTGCTATACGGCTATAGCGCGAGTCTGGGCAAGACCAAGCCGATGATGTTGATCTCGCTGGCCGCGCTGGCGTTAAATGGCCTGCTCAATAGCCTGCTGGTATTCGGGAATCTCGGTTTTCCGGCGCTGGGTGGCCTTGGTTGCGCCGTGGCCAGCCTTGCCTGCGTCTGGCTCAATCTGCTCGCCATGCTGTGGTGGATGCGCCATGAGCCGGCCTATCGCAAGGCCTGGCCGTTCGATCGGTTTGAAGGGCCGCACTGGCCGGAGCTGGCCAATTTGCTGCATATCGGCCTGCCCATCGGTGTTACCTATTTCGCCGAAGCCAGTGCCTTTGGCCTGATCGCCTTGCTGGTGGCCAAGTTCGGTGCCACCCAGGTGGCGGCGCACCAGATCGCGCTCAATTTTTCTTCCTTGGTATTCATGCTGCCGATGAGCCTGGGCACTGCCCTGATCACCCGGGTGGGGCTGGCGCTGGGCGAGGGCAATCCGCAGGCGGCCCGCTATCGTGCCTGGGTCGGCGTCGGCCTGGGCCTCGGTTTTGCACTGCTGTCGGCCAGCTTTATTGCCGTGTTCCGCCAGCAGATTGCGGCGGCCTATACCAATGATGCGGCGGTGGCGGCGCTGGCAGCACAGCTGCTGATTTTCGCCGCGCTGTTCCAGCTGTCCGACGCCACCCAGGTCACCACCAGCTGCGCCATACGCGGCTACAAGGTGACGCGTCCACCGATGGTGATTCATATGGCGGCATTCTGGGGTTTCTCCTTGCCCTTGGGCTGCGCACTGGGCTTGGCGCCTGACTGGCTGCCGCTGCGGCCGGAGCAGCCAATGGCGGCCAAGGGCTTCTGGATCGCCCTGGTGGTGGGGCTGACGGTGGCGGCGCTCGGCCTTACCGGCTTGCTGCACCGCTTGAGCCGCAAGCGGCTGCCTGCCCGCCTGCCCGCGTAAACTGCGCCCCGCCGATTGCACCGATACTGCCGCGCCTTAGTGGCCCACCTTGATCAAGCAGGCTGAACCACATGAAATACCACGACCTCCGCGACTTTATTGCCCAGCTGCAAGCGCAGGGCGAACTCAAGCGTATTGCCGCGCCGGTGTCGCCCAATCTGGAGATGACCGAAATCTGTGATCGGGTGCTGCGTGCCGAAGGCCCGGCCCTTTTGTTCGAGAATGTGCCGGGCCACACCATGCCGGTGCTGGGAAATCTGTTCGGTACGCCGCGCCGGGTGGCGCTGGGCATGGGCGCCAGCGAGGTCGGCGCCTTGCGCGAGATCGGCAAGCTGCTGGCTTATCTGAAAGAACCTGAGCCGCCCAAGGGTTTCAAGGACGCCTGGGAAAAATGGCCGATTCTCAAGCAGGTGCTGAATATGGCGCCCAAGGTGGTGCGCAGTGCGCCGTGCCAGGCAAAGGTGGTGGAAGGGGCGGCAGTTGATCTGGCCAGCATTCCGATCCAGCACTGCTGGCCCGGCGATGTGGCGCCACTGATCACCTGGGGGCTGGTGGTGACGCGCGGCCCGTACAAGCCTCGGCAGAATCTCGGCATCTACCGCCAGCAACTGATCGGCCGCAATCAGCTGATCATGCGCTGGCTGGCGCATCGTGGCGGTGCGCTGGATTTTCGCGAGCACGCCATCCGTCATCCGGGCGAGAAGTTTCCGATCTCGGTGGTGCTGGGCTGCGACCCGGCCACCATTCTGGGCGCAGTGACGCCGGTGCCCGATAGCCTCAGCGAATACCAGTTCGCCGGGCTATTGCGCGGCAGCAAGACCGAGCTGGTCAAATGTATCGGCAATGAGCTGCAAGTGCCGGCCAGCGCCGAAATCGTGCTGGAGGGCCATATCGCGCCGTGTGAAAAGGGCTGGACCGGCGTATCGGAAGCCGGCGTGCCGATGAAGGAAATCGGCGGCTATCTGCATGCGCTGGAAGGCCCGTATGGCGACCATACCGGTTACTACAACGAGCAGGACTGGTTTCCGGTATTTACCGTCGATCGCATCACCAGCCGGCACGACCCGATCTACCACAGCACCTACACCGGCAAACCGCCCGACGAGCCGGCAGTGCTGGGGGTCGCGCTTAATGAAGTGTTCGTGCCCATCCTGCAAAAGCAGTTTCCCGAGATTGTCGACTTCTACCTGCCGCCAGAAGGCTGCTCCTACCGCATGGCCATCGTCAGCATGAAAAAGGCCTATCCGGGCCATGCCAAGCGGGTGATGTTCGGTGTGTGGTCCTTTCTGCGCCAGTTCATGTACACCAAGTTCATCGTGGTGGTGGACGAGGATGTGAATGCGCGCGACTGGAAGGAAGTGATCTGGGCCATCACCACCCGCATGGACCCGACCCGCGATACGGTACTGGTCGATTCCACCCCGATCGACTACCTCGACTTCGCCTCGCCGGTGTCAGGGCTCGGCTCCAAGATGGGGCTGGATGCCACCAACAAGCTGCCCGGCGAAACCAGCCGCGAATGGGGCGTGCCGATCAGCCAGGATGCGGCAGTGAAAGCGCGGGTGGATGCGCTGTGGCGTAGTCTGGATTTGTAACAGGCGGGGCTATCATGCAACGTACTGTGCGGACCGGACTAGACTAGTGGACGCGAGTTATTTCCTGCCCTGCCATGGTCAAAACTTTCCATCATCTTGAGCCTGACCCTGATTCGCCTTCGGGTAAAAGTCCTTTACCTGACGAGCCCACGGGACAGGTTATCAAGACCTTTCACCATATGCCTGCCAGTGCCGTTCCCGCACCGGAGCCGCCTGTTCGCACCTTTCATGATATGCCGGCACGCCTACCGGCCACTGCGCCCGTAGCCAAGCCGGCGGTATTGTTCGCCGATCGTGCGGTGACCGCCGAGCAGCTTGATGCTGAATGGCATGAACGGGTAATGGCTGCCCGCGTCGATTGCGATTGCACAGATTTTGGCGGCGATGTGAAGGCCGTGCAGCGCGTGCGTAATCTGTACGGTGAAATCCGCTTCGTCGATGCACATTTCCAGAGTGACTACGCGGCCGAGGTCACCGAACTGATGCGCCAGTTGCAAGACCAGTTGGCGGTATCCGTTGGCGGCAGCGTGACCGCCAGCCTGCACCAGTCAGCGCTTGCCATCCTCGATGCCGCCCAGCAGGTGGACGTAGCGGCGCTGGATCCGAAGTCCTGGCGCAGCCGCTTGAGCGATTGGCTGCAAGGCAGTGCAGTACGTCGTATCAAATTGCGCCAGCAGTTTGATGCGGCAGCCAAGGCGATCGCCATTCAATTGGCGAATGCCCAGCCCGCCCTGGCTGAATTGAAACGCGGCTTGCAAGAATATTCCGGCTTGTTTGCTCGCAACGAGATGGTGTTCGAACAACTGACCGAGCATGTGCTTGCCGCGCAGATCAAGCTTATGGATGTGCGTGATCGCGAATTGCCGGCACTGGAGCAGCGCCTGAGCCAGCAACAGGGGCGAGATCCGTTCGCCTGGCAGGAGGTAGACGCCATGCGTGACGCCATCGAACAGTGGCAGCGCAAACTCGGCAACTTGAAGCTGCTGCGTCATACTGCCCTGCTGACCTTGCCGCAGCTGCGCCTGAGTCAGCGCAATCTGCTGGCGATGGTGGGGCGCTTCAACGATATTCAGGAAATCGTCATTCCGAACTGGAAGCAGCAATTCATCACCGCCCTGGCATTGAGCGATGGCGGCGACAAACAATTGTTTGATGCCATAAGCCGCTTGCAAGCCGGCTTGCGTACACAACTGGAGCAACTGACATCATGACTTTCAAGCCCATTTCCGCCCATCAGCTCGATCAGGCCAGTACGCCGCCATCCGGGCTGGCGCCTGCGCTCAATGGTGGTGCCTTGCCGGTACCGGCTACGGTGGCGCCAGCGTCCGCTGCGCGTGATGTGGTTGCGCAAGCCATTGAAAATCGTCGGGCCGAGCTGCTGCAGTCGGGTGCCGATCCGGTGGATGTCGAGCGCCAAGTGCGGCAGATACTGTCCGGCTTCGATCCGCGCCAGCCCAATGCAGTCATCGATTTTGGCAAGCATGCTGGCGACAAGGTCGCCCAGTATTCCAACGATATGTTGAACCAGGTAAAAAGCGGCCATATGGACGAGGTGGGCGGCAAGCTGACCGAGATTGTGGTACTTGCCAAAGGGGTGAACCTGTCTGACCTGAAAGAGCAGGGTTCCAAGCTGCCCTTGATCGGCGGACTGATCGATCGTTTCAAGGTAGGCAAGGAGAAATTCATCGGCCGGTTTGAAACCCTGGCCAAGCAGATCGACAAGATCGTCGCTGAGCTGGATGTCCAGCAACAGCGCCTGGTGTCACGCAGCCAGGAGTTGGAGCATGTCTACAAGCTGAATGTGCAGGAGTACTACAGCCTGTCCAATTTCATTATCGCTGGCGATATCAAGCTGGAAGAAATGCGTCTGCAATTGGCCGAGATGCGTGCCAGCCCGGCAGCCAGCGATCCGATCAAGGCTCAGGAGATCGGCGACTATCAAGATGTGCTGCAGCGACTGGAAAAGCGTATTCATGACCTGAAAGTGATGCAGACCATCGCCATTCAAACCGCGCCGATGATACGCATGGTGCAGTCGAATAATCAGGCTTTGGTGGAGAAGTTCCACAATATCAAAGCCTTGACCATTCCGGCCTGGAAAAAGCAATTCACCCTGGCCATTGCCTTGCTGGAGCAAAAGAAGTCGGTGGAGTTGGCAACAAAGATCGACGATGCAACCAATGACTTTTTGCGAAACAATGCCGAGCTGCTGCACCAGAATTCCGTCAATACTGCCCGGGCCAATCAGCGCGCCATTGTTGATATCGAAACACTCGAGGCGGTGCAGAATTCGCTGATTTCCACTTTTGAAGAGGTGGCACAGATCCAGCAGGATGGTGAGCGCAAGCGTGCTGAAGCGGCCGGAAAAATGGAGCAGATGAAACAGGAGCTTGTCGTCCGCTTGGCGGAAAAGATGTAAGCAAGCGCGGCATGGCTAGGTATCAGGGTGATGGCGCGCGTGAATCCGTGTCGTCACCTGGCTCTCCAGGCTGCCGCAATTTCAAGTAATTTCAACGATTGATCCAGCAACAATAATACAAAGGGTTAACAGCCATGCTGTTCAAGTATTTCAAGGGTTCCTTCATATTTACCGCCGTGGGCATTGCGGCGGCCTACTGGATTGGCGGATCAAAAGCGGCTTTTATCGCCGCCATTCTTTCCGTGCTGGAAGTGTCCCTGTCTTTTGACAATGCCGTGGTCAATGCCACGGTCTTGAAGGATATGGACGATAAATGGCGCCACCGCTTCATGACATGGGGGATGCTGATTGCCGTATTCGGCATGCGGGTGGTGTTTCCGGTACTGATTGTTGCCGTAATTGCCCATATGAACCCCTATGCGGCATTCATGATGGCAGTGAATGATCCGGCCAAATATGCGACGACGCTGACCTCGGCACATATCGTGGTGGCTGGATTCGGCGGTGCCTTCCTGATGATGGTGTTTCTCAAGTTCTTTCTGGACAAGGAAAAGGATATCCATTGGGTGCATGTCATCGAGGCGCCGCTCAGCAAGCTGGGCAAGATGGAGGCGGTGGAAATTGCCGTTTGCCTTGCCGCGGTGTATGGCATTTCCACCATGCTGCCAGTGCATGAGCAATTGTCCTTTGTTGTCGCTGCAATTGCCGGATTGATTACCTATATCCTGGTCGATGGTTTTGCGGCCTTGCTTGAAACCGAAGAGGCTGGCGATGCCGGCATGGTGGCGCGCACCGGCTTGTCGGCTTTCCTCTATCTGGAAGTTCTGGATGCCAGTTTCAGCTTCGACGGCGTGATCGGCGCGTTTGCACTGTCCAATAATATTTTCATCATCGCCATCGGCTTGGGCATTGGTGCCATGTTCGTGCGTTCGCTAACCATCATGTTCGTCGATAAAGGTACGCTTGATGAGTTCCGCTATCTCGAACACGGTGCCTTTTATGCTATCGGCGCACTCGCCACCATCATGTTCGTCGGCACCTTCCACGAAATTTCCGAGGTGGTAACCGGGCTGATCGGCGCAGGGTTTATTGGTCTGGCTTTGGCGTCATCGATACGGCATAACAAGATGGCAAAAGTGCATGGCGCACAGGAGGAGTGAAAAGATGGCAATCAATCTGAGCAAAAAGCAAACAATCAACCTCAGCAAGGAAAACAAGGCTGCACTGACTTCTGTCACCATGGGCTTGGGATGGGATGCCAAATCAGGCCTGTTCGGCTTGTTCGGTGGCGAAATCGATCTGGATGCCTCCTGCCTGGTTTTCGATGAGCAATTGCGATGTGAAGCCGTATGGTTCCGCTCACTGCAACTGCGCGATGGCTCCATCAAGCATTCCGGTGACAATCGGACTGGCGCGGGCGAGGGCGATGACGAAACCATTTCCGTACAGTTCGGTCAGCTTGCATCCGGTATTCGCCATCTGGTCTTTACCGTGAACAGCTTTACCGGGCAAAAATTCGACCGGGTCAAGAATGCCTACTGTCGGGTGGTCAATGATCGTGGTGTGGAATTGGCGCGTTATGCGCTGGGCGATGAGGCTAATGGCAGCCACACCGGCTTGATTCTGATGAAGGTCAGCTTGGGTAGCGATGGCGATTGGCATTGCACTGCGATTGGCCAGCCAGCCAATGGACGCACCTGGCAGGATATGCAGGCTGATATTGCAAAATTACTTTGATGGGAGCGAAATCATGGCAATCAATCTAACCAAGGGACAAGGCATCAATCTGGCCAAATCGGCGCCTGGCCTGAGCCGTATTCGCATGGGATTAGGCTGGGATCGCAGGAGTGGCGGGGGAGCTGATTTCGATATCGACTGCTCGGTATTCGTCTGCAAGTTGAATCCGGCAGGCGAGCCCAAGCTGATCTCGGACAGTCATTTTGTCTTTTACAATAATCTCAGTACGCCCAATGGTGCGGTGGTACATAAGGGTGACAATCGTAGTGGCGCTGGCGAGGGCGATGATGAAAGTGTGCTGGTCGATCTTGGCAAGATCGAGGCTGAGGCTGCCGAAATCTCCTTTATCGTGACCATTCATGAAGGTGCTGAGCGGAATCAGAATTTTGGCCAGATCGAAAACGCCTATATCAAGCTATATGACGATATCAGCGGGGCGGAAGTGGCTGGTTATGATCTTGATGCGACGTTTTCCAGTGAAACGGCCGTCCAGTTCGGTTCGCTGTATAAAAAAGATGGCCAATGGAATTTCAAGGCAGTCGGTGCCGGTTACCGATTGACACTTGGTGATTTTGTCGCAGGTTATCAATAAGGGCAGCGCGAGCAATGGCAATTTCGCTAAGCAAAGGGCAGGGGATCAATCTGGCCAAGACGGCGCCCAGTCTGGTGCGGGTACGTGTCGGCTTGGGCTGGGATGCACCGGAGCTGCACAGCGGTTACCCGTTTGATATCGATGTGTCTGCCTTTATCTGTGGCCTGAACGCGGCGGGTGAGCCCAAGCTGCTGTCTGACGAGCATCTGGTGTTTTACAACAACCTTACCAGCCCGAATGGTGCGGTGGTGCACAGCGGTGACAATCGCACCGGCGCGGGCGACGGCGACGATGAGGTATTGACCGTGGATCTGGCGCGGCTTGAGGCGGCCGCCATGGAGATATCGTTTGTGGTCACCATCCATGAAGCTCACAGCCGTGGCCAGAACTTCGGTTTGGTGCGCAATGCGGCGATTCGCCTGTATGACGACCTCAGCGGCACCCTGATTGCCGGCTATCAACTGGGAGAGGCGTTCGGCAGCGAGACAGCCGTGCAATTCGGCTCATTGTTCCGTAGTCAGGGCGAATGGCACTTCAAGGCAGTGGGTGCGGGCTACCGGCTCGGACTCGCAGATTTTGTGGCGGGCTATCAATAGCAATTTGGCACAGGCTGGCGGGCCTGCCGACCCGCCAGCCTGCGACGCTATTGAAGATTCACGAAGTTTGACTGCACAAAGCGGGCCGCCCGTTCGCCCAGCAGTTTATGGGTATGGGTGGTCGGGTGCAGGGTGTCCCAGAACACGAAGTTGTCCGGATTGCTGCAACTGCTGCGTGCCGGGTGGCTGCTCAGGTAGTTGAGGCTGGAGTCGGCATTGATATCGAGGCAGGCATCGCTGGTATTGCTGACGCCATAGCTGGCCGGCCGCGCCAGCAAATCATTGAATAGCGCATAGCTGTCGAACAGCTCGATATTCAGGCTGCTGCCGTACTGCGCCTTCAGGCTGGCAACCAGATCGTCAAGGCGCCGGTTCAAGTCGACTACCTGGGCGGCGACGGTGGCGGCATTGCCCTTGTACTTGAACACCGGGGCATGCGACACATCGGGCAGCTTGACCAGCAGGATATTGCGCGCGCCGGCATTGATCAGGTTTTGCACGGCGCGGGTTTCGCCCTGCATGACCGTATCAACCGAGCTGCCGTAGTTGATCAGGTCGTTGCCGCCAATCAAGATGGTGAACAGGGTGTTCTGCGGCTGGTAGGCCGGCGCCTTTTGCATGTACTGCTTCCAGGAATCCACCTGCTCCACCACGCCGCGTATCACCAGATCCTTGGTGGTTACTGCCGCGCCGCCCACCGCCCAGTTGTAGAGCGGCAGCTTCAGGTCTTGCGCCAGGTATTCCACCCAGTTGTAGCCATTGCTGAAGTGGCCGATATACCAGCTGTTTTTGTTGGGCAGCTTCCACAGCGACTCGTTATACATATTCATGTTGTCGGACAGGCTGTCGCCAAAGGCGACGATCTTGTTGATGCGCTTGCCCTGGATGGCGCTGTCATTGCTCCATACCGTGTAGTTGAACGACAGCGAGTTGTCGGCGGCGAAAGCCATCGCCACCGGCTGCTGGATGCCCTTGGCCGCCAAGGTGCTCTGGCACACTGATTGCAGCCGCTCTTGCGAGATATCGCTGTAAAACATGTTCTGCCAGGCCAAAAGGCCACCGGACCACCAGCTGCCATAGATGCGGAAATAGCCACCGCTGCTCGGGTCCAGCCCCCAGACATAGTTGGTGCCGGGCTGCTTAGGGTTATTGCCGGTGCGATAAAAGCAGCGCAGATAGGTATAGGTGCTGCTACCCATGGCGCGTACGCGGCTATCGAAGCCCATTGCCTGTGCTTGGCCGGCGCGTAGCTGCTTGATTTGTTGGTCGCTTAATTCCGGGCCATTGGCCGACAGGTAGTGGCTCAGTTTCGGGTCGGGCTGCGCTGGTGCAGCAAGTGACGCGAGGCTGGCGGCGAGCAGGGTGAGGGGTATGGCAAACCGCAGTGTTCCATATTCCATGACATTTCCTTTGTGTGCATATCGTTGTTGTCTCCCGATCTGCCGGTGTCTGCCTGCTAAACAAGCGAGCGCTCGACAGATCGAAGGGTCAATGTAGTGCAATGCAGGAAAATGCACAGGTAGATTGCATGACTGTCGTATGGATGCAACCGCTACCGGGTGGATGCCGGGTGGGCGTAGGCATATCGGCCTGGCGACGGCACAGGCGCGACAAAGCAGCGCCACTACACAGCCATGATGGGCGATGCTGATAGGCGCGGCGTCACGGGGAGAACCTGTCCGCTATGGACAGGAACGCGGGGGAGGGCTAGCCGAGAAACTGGCTGGGGTAATGCTCTTCGAGCAGCTGGCGGCAGTCCACCACGCGAAGGTCATTATCCTTGGCAAAGGACATCAGGAAGGAATACACGCGGGGGTCAATCTTCTCGAGCTGCTTGTCGATGGCTACACAGCGCAGGTTATCCATCATCATCGGGCGCACATAGGGCGCGTAGGACAATTTCTGGTCCATGCCGAAGGTGGAGAGGATGCCGGACAGGCGTTCAGCCCAGTCCGACGGCCGAAATTCACGGCCGCTGCGGGTAATGCCTTGAATGATGACTTCGTACGGGTTGCAAATCATCGCTTTGATCTTGGGCTTGGATTATTCTTGCGGGCTTGGCGGAAATCCCGCCCCGCAGTTATGAAAAGAACCAGGGAGACAAGCATGACCAAGCCGGTGAGCCGTATTTTACTGGTAAATGACGAAAAGCTGGTGCTAAAAGCACTGGTCAAAGGATTAAATGCTGCAGCGCGTCAGCTGGACAATACGCTGGGCATGACGTTTTCCGGTGTCGAAAGTGCTAGTGAAGCGCTGGCGGCCATGGAGGCTGATGGCGATATCCAGGCGGTAATCATAGACGACAAGCTGCACCGTGTAAGCGATGAGGGCAAGGCCAAGTCGCGCAGCAAAAAGGCGCCGATGTGTGCTTTGGAGCTGGTGCACGCCCTGCATGCGCACCGTCCGGAAATCGATGTCTATGTGATGATCGCCCAGGCCGACGAGGCCGAGGTGGTCAGCAATCTGCTGTGCGAAACGGTGAACGGCTATTTCTACCGCGATGATCCGGACTACCTGGGCTGGTACCGCATCCTCAATGCGCAGCTGCTGGAGCGGGCGCAGACGCCGTTCTACGACAAGCTCAAGCAGTATGTATTCATGGCCAAGGACGCCTGGCATACGCCTGGCCACAGCTCGGGCGACAGCCTGCGCGGGAGCCCGTGGGCGGAAGACTTCTATGACTTCATGGGCGAGCACAGCTTCAAGGGCGATTTGTCGGTATCGGTGCCGATGCTCGATTCGCTGCTGCACCCGACCGGCATCATCGAGGAAGCGCAACAACTGGCGGCCAAGGCATTCGGTGCGCGTCGCACCTTCTTTGCCACCAATGGCACGTCGACCGCCAACAAGGTGATCCTGCAGACCCTGCTGGCGCCAGGCGACAAAATGCTGCTCGATCGCAACTGCCATAAGTCGGTGCACCACGGCGTGATC
>NZ_JAYRLZ010000116.1:0-12754 GCF_041904975.1 Chitinimonas sp.
CGTCGCCATCAAAGCCGAGGCGGCCGGCCAGATCGAAGCTGAGGTCGTAGCGCTCGCCGGCGCGGGTGTCGATCTGGCGGCTGATGCCCAAGGTCTGGTACTGGCTGCCGGCGGCATCGTTCAGCTCGAGGAAACGGCTGCCATTGCCGGCTGCGGCATTGACGCTGTAGCTATAGCCATTGGCGGCCTGCATGGCGTCGCCGTTGTGCCAGATCTCGAAGCCGTTCTGGCCGCCGTAGAGCTGGTCGCCCTCGGTGATCAGTTTCCAGCCATCGAACAGGCTGCCGCCCACCAGCACCGATTGGCCATTGCTGCTGGCCGGGGCGGCTTCCCAGCCGGTGGTGAACAGGGTCTGGCTGCTCTGGGTGGCGCCGAGGGTGACGGTGGGCGCATCGGCCACGGCGGCGATATCGAGGTTGACCACCGCACTGGCGCTGAGCTTGCCGTCCGACACCGTGTAGGCCAGCTTGGCGTAGTGCTGATGCTGGTTGCCATAACCGGCCAGTGCATACCCTGCCCCACCCGAGGCATTGGCAGCCGGGATAAAGCGCAGCTTGCCGGCATCGATATCGGCCTGGTTGAAGCGATCGCCCACGCTGGCGGCGATCCACTGTGGCTTGCCGTCGTTGCCGGTGATTTGCTTTTGCAGCAAACCGTCGATTGGCAGGGCGTTCAGGGTGATGCTGAGCGCATCGCCATCCACATCGGCCACGGCGAAGTCGCGCCAGGTGAGGACCAGGGCGCTGTCTTCGCTGCCGACGGCGAGCGAATCGACTGCCGTGGGGGCGTGGTTGCTGGAGGTGATGGTAATGCTGACGGTGGCGATATTGGAATCCACCGTGCCGTCGTTCACCACATAGCTAAAGCTGTCGGCGCCGTTGTAAGCCAGGGCAGCGGTGTAGGCGAAGCTGCCATCGGCATTGACGGTGAGCGTGCCGTGCGCTGGCTGGCTGACGATGCGGGCGGTGAGCGGGTCGCCGTTCAGGTCGGTGGCGCCGCGTAGTGGTTGGATCGTGGCCAGGCTGTCTTCGTCCAGGCTGATGGTCTGACCATCCAGCGTCGGGGCGATTTCCTGCTTGGCGACGTTGAAGGTAAGGGTGGCAATGGTCGAATCGGCCACGCCGTCGCTCACCTTATAGGTCAAGCTGTCGGTGCCGTAGAAGTTGCCGTTTGGCGTGTAGGTCCAGCTGCCATCGGTATTGACGCGCAGCGTGCCGTGCTGCGGGTCGTTGACCAACCGGGCGGTCAGCGGGTCGCCATTTGCCGAGTTGGCCTGAGCCAGCGGATTGAAGGTGACACTGCCGAACTCATCCAGACCCAGGCTGCTATCGGCCAGGGTTGGGGCGATTTCGATCTTGGCGACGTCGATATCAAGCGTGGCCTCCTGCGAGCCGAGGAAGGCATCGGCCAGAGTGAAGCGCAGGCTGTCGGCACCGTAGTAGTGCAGCTTGGGCGTGTAGGTGAATGTGCCGTCGCTGTTCTGCACCAGGCTGCCATGGCTTGGCTGGGCGGTGACGGTGGCGGTCATGGCGTTGCCGTCCGGGTCGTTGCCGAACTGGCGCAGGTCGATCACCAGGCTGCCATCTTCTTTGAGCTGTACCGCGCCACCGTTGGCCACCGGAGCGTGGTGGGCCGGCTGGACGGTGAAGTTGACCGTCACCGGGGCCGAATCGGCCAGGCCGTCGTTGAGGTGGTAGACCAGGCTATCGCCGCCGCTGTATTGGCTGTCGGCGGTGTAGGTCCAGCTGCCATCCGGGTTGGTAAGCAACTGGCCATGGGCCGGCTGCTGGTCGATGACGGCATGCATGGCGTGGCCGTTGATATCGACGGCACCAGCCAGCGGGTCGAACGAATAAGCCTTGCCAGCGGTGACAGTGGCGGAAAGGCTGCCGCTTGGCACCACCGGGGCATAGGCCACTTCACTGACCTGCAGGCTGACGGTGGCGATATTGGAAGTCTGGCCATCGACCGTGTACTGGTACTGGAAGCTGTCGGCGCCGTAGTAATGGGTGGCCGGGGTGTAGCTGAAGGTACCGTCGGGATTGACCGACACCGTGCCATGGGCCGGCTGGCTGACTACCGCCAGCGCGCTCGAAGGCAGATGGGCATCGATGGTCTGCGGCGCCACATTGATGCTGTGGTCTTCCTGCGCCAGCACTGGCTGGTCGAAGGCTTGCGGGGTTTGCACCAGGTGGATATCGCGCAGGCTGATATGGCTGCCTGCATCGCCAAAGCCCAGCAGATCGAAGCTGAGCACGGCCGGGGTGCCGGCCAGCGTCTTGCCATCCAGCCCATGTTGCAGGTCCACATAGTAGGTGGTGCTGCCATCTGCATTGCGCATGGCACGTACCGCATTGGCGCGATGCTCGACCAGACCTTGCACTTCGCGCTGCAGATTGAGCAGCGCATCGCTATGGTCGAAGCCATCGCTACCGACCAGGGAGGCGCCGGTATTGGCGTTGAGCAGGGCCACCTCGAAGGCATCGTTCGGGCCGTGGTCAAGGTTGTCCTGCAAATCCTGGTCAACCGTGAAAGCCAGGTAGCGATCGGCAGTGCCGATCTCGAAGGCTTGTGACAGATGCGCGCTACCGCTGGCAGACTCGGCCAGCATGGTGGCTTGCGCAGCAGTGGGCAGCGGCGAATCGGGCAGACTCACTGCGCCGTCGCGCTGCCAGGCGGTCGGCGTTGCCACACTCGCCAGTGTCGGGTTCAAAACGGTACTGCGCTGCGGCGCCGCGCCAAGCTGCAAACCATCCTTGAGCAGACCCAGCTCGCCACCCCGATTGGCACGCAAGCGCCCAATCGCCAGCAAGCCGGCCAGCATGCCGACTGGCGGCAAGGGCGCAGTCGGCGCGCTAGGCTGCGTTGGTATATTGCTGGCGGGGTTGACTGCCGCCGCGCTGGCCGAATCGCTACCACTAAGCTGGGCCAGCAGGGTACGCATCAAACCCAGCTCATCGGCCGACGGCAAACGGCGCTCGCCCGGCTTGACCGTAGCCGCCATATAGTCAGCCGCATCCGGACTATGCTCGAAACCCAGCGCATGGCCGTATTCATGAAGCAAGACTGAGAGCAAATCCATCTTGCCATCAGCCGCGCTGCCCGGCCTCGCCAGCCAGACCGTGGGGTCGGCGGTGGGGAGGAAGTCGCTGCTGTCGCTTGGATCAGCATCGACATACCAGCCGTGGCCGGCCGCGTTGTAGTCGAGGGTGATTTGGGCGGAGGGGCCGATGCCGGTGGTTTGGCCAAGGGCACCCAAAGAAAGATCGGAGACTGTAAGGGGCGACAGGTCCAGCGCCCAGCCGATCGATGTCATTTGCCGGGCAAAGGACTCAGCAGCGGCAGATGAAATTTGCCAGGCACTCGGCGAAGGACAGTACTTACCAAAGTCATTGGAAAACTTTGCATAGTCTTTGCCAAGCACGACCTTTATGTAATAGACAACCTTGACTTGATAGCCTTCGATATCCACCAAGAAGACTACCTTGTCCGTGCCTTGGTAACCCTTATCTGGATAATACGAAAAATCAAATCCAACATAAGGCTGATCTCCCAACTTTCCATGCTTTGGTGCTTGTAGTGTGGCTATCTTGGCATTGTGGTAATCAATATTTGGAAAGCCCTGCGGTAAGTTCCATCCAAATACGTTAATCGCCTCAGCAGCCACCCCCAAGCTATAACTACCATTCTGAATTCTTTGCTCTTCGATCAATCCTGTATTCAAGAATGGAAAGCAAACGCCAACGGTGCCATAAACCTGCCCCTTGACAGGAATTTTCGGTTGAACTTGGGCAACCATCTGCACCGGTTGTGGTGGCACATTTGGCATGGCAACAAAGAGCATATCGGTTTCTCCAGGAGAGACTTCAAATTCGGCTTGCAGCCCGGTCAGATCGACCGATGACTGAGGAACCCCATCCTTGGCTTCGAGTCTTGCGCTACCAATAGCCTGCGCAATGCGATGATTGAGCGCAATGCCAAACTGACCGTTATAGCCGCGGCCGTTGCTGGTTTGGACACCAAGCGCCTTTAGCACCTCACCCATATTGCCATAAGAATTTCCGGCATAAACAAAAGGCTTTACTATTTCTTGCCAATGGGTATCCCGTTGCGGATCAGCTCCATTTCGGACAGCAATCACTGAACTTCTAAATACCCCCAAATCGTCCCACGCGCCGTGATCAACAATGGCGTTGGCATCCCTATGCAAAGAATGCCGCCAGAACCAAGTCCCAGTTCGTGCCGCCACCAGTCGATCGTCGCTTACTGACTGCCAGTTCTTTTCCAGATCATATGTACCTTCGCCATAAACAGCATTAAGTCCTCTGCTAGCTGCTTGGTAGTTTGCCTTCCAAGTCAAATGCAAAAGTCCGCGACCTTTGTATTTGTGACCATCATCAGTCTCCGTGTTGCCCATATTGTATGCAACATCATGAACATTTGTACTGTGATAGGCGTAGTCCGCCTTGTCGTCGGCCGACTTATCATCATAAGCTGCAATAGTCGCCGCATCCGCGGTCTTGAACTTAACAAACCGCTGGCTATATGCTCCATTTTTCATAGCATACAAATTCCAGTTTGTATTTTCTGACAGCTTCGCTAGCCCTCCTGTTTCCCCCCAAACATTAGCCAAAAAAGCAGCCAACCGTTTTGGAGTATTAATTTCGAAATCGGTCATCGCCGAATTAATTGGATCGACCCAATCTATCAATGACACCTTGCTTTGCATCATCTTACCCAGCGATGCGGCCGTAAGCTTATCGCTAAAACTGACGCCATTGGTCCCTAAACCACCCAGCAGCACCCCATTCCGATCAATCAGCCCACCATTCTGCGTCCCATCTCCAAACAGAGCCTTGCGAATCGTGTCCTGATTTCCGGTACCGGTAATCTTCAGTTCATCCCACGAACCATTGTCGCTCGTGCCATCCTTCTGTGTGGCGGTATACACCGACAGGAAATCGCGTAGCGCGCTGCCCTCGTCGTCTACGCCTTGGCGGCTAGTGCTCAAGGTTTCGTTATTCGCCTTCAGCCAGTTGGCATTGGTGCGGTTAGCGTTCTTCAACAAGTCAGACAATTTCAACGCGCTGTCGAAGTTCCAGCTATTGCCTTTCAGTAGCCGGGTAATGTCTGGACTGAACTTGTTGTACAGGCCAAATAGCACTTGGTCGCCGTCGATTCGATCCTGGTTAGGCTTGGAAACATAGTTTTTATTGATGCCGAGGTTCAACATCATGCCCAGCTCGCCCGCACCAGCGAATTGCAGTTTTTCGGCACCGCGCTGCTGCTTGGCGTCACCACCTTTCATTGCGCCGCTTGAGGCAACCATCAAGTCGTAGACCCAGCTCGTGCCAAACTGGTTACTGACGCCCCCGTCGGCCCCCTTCCAGCCTTCCAGGTCGTGGTTAACCGGTGAATAGACTGGCGTCGCACTCGCCGCTTGCCCAGTGCCGGCCTCTTTCTTAAATAGTTGCATCCAGTGCGGCGCGTTGTAGGCATTCAGCCAGCTGAGGGTATTGATGCGTGTTTGATCTGCGGTATTAAGGTCCTTGGCGTCGAGCACGCCGTCGGAGTCAGCGCTGTTTGTGTTGAAGTGTCGGGTCTTGTCGATTGCGTCGTTGTACTTTTTGACGTAATCCTGCCGCGCCATTTCTTCCAGTCCCTTGAAGAAGTCGCCGTTACGGTCGGTGACCTGGGAGCGTAAAGTGGCCTTTTGGGCGGTCTGATCAGCGGCGCTGAGTCGCCTGCCTCTTGTCGTCGGGGTGAATACAGGTTCGCTCCATTTGCTGGTGTAGCCGGTAGGGCTGGTCGAGTCGGCATAGTAGTCGACGGTCATGCTGACCAAGAAATTCTGGTCCCCAGGAATGGAGGCCTTCACCACCGGATAGCTACCGCGTACGGTTTTCTCGCTGCCATCCCCTTGACCATAACGGATAACTTTTTCGAACAGCTTCAAGGCGCTTTGGTCGTCGGCATTGAATTTGCCGTCGACGTCGAAATCCTTGGCTTGATTGGCATTGGCTGGGTCAAATGCTGGGTAGCCCAAATAGGCGAGGCGCTGCTGCACCCGCCACACGTCAAGCAATTTGTTGGTTTGCCCAAGGCCCACAGTGCCACCCAGTTCAAACGCGTGATAGCCTGGATCATCCAACGGACGATCTCCAAAGAATTTGCGATCAGTCGACGACTTAAAGTCAGTTAGCTTGATTTGCACCTGCACCGATGTTTGTGGCGAAATCAGTTTGAGGTAATCGAGCGTAGAGGCATCGTACTTTGGATCTCCGGTGAGCGGCCCCCCATTTTTAATAGCGCGCTTTATCTTTTCTATGCCTGACGGCTTGATGAGGTCTCTATTAAGATTCAGAAAAAGATAGTTATCCTTCAGGCGATCGCCATTGCGTAACACTTCACTGTCCACGCCCGGCGCGATGAATATAACTCCACTCTTCTGCAGCAATTCCCGCTGGTTTTGACCATCAAGGCCAGGGTAAGTCTTCGCGGAAGCAGCAACGATTGATGGACCTTGTGCAGTTTTATCTCGCTCGGCAGTCAGAAACTCACCATTTTCTTTGGCCAAGATCGTGGCACCACCGCGGCTATCAAACTTCATGGTGTTGTTAAAATTAAAATCTGCGTCCTCCAGCAAGCGCAAAGCGGGATGTTCCTGCCGTAGCAGAGCAATCAGATCGACACGTAAAATATCGCCGTAATTCGCCGAAGGCACCACTTTGCCAACCGGTGGAATAGGCACCGGCGTATCACCAGCTGTTAGCAAGTGCTCAGGATTTGCCGGATCGGTAAACGTGATATCGGTCGGCGTCAGTACACTGCTCGTCGCCATCCCCACCACCCAAGCCGGCGTATTGCCATCCAGGCTAGGCAGCGGCAGCTTGGTGGCGGTCAGCACGGCTTGCGTCTCGTCGTCCACTTTCACCACATCAAACGGCAGCGGGTGCCTGGTGTCCTGTTTCTTGATCGAGTGCTCATTGGCCGCCTTGATCAGGTCGCTTAGTTTCCATTTGAGCAGATGGCCCGACTCTTCCGCGTCGCCAGTCTGGATATAGGCCCAGTCGCGGAAGTCGGCCAGCAGGCTCTGGCCGTCGGCGCTGAGGGCGGCGCGGGTGATGGTGCCGTAGAGCGGCGTGGTGGAACCCAGGTACTCGGCCTTGCCGAACGGGTCCTTGATCACACCGATCTTGCTGCCCCAGATCTTGCCGTCGAACCAGTCGGTAAGCGCATAAACCGGGTCGTTGTAGACCTGGTAGTTGTCGGCTACCAGGGCGTACTCCACCCCGTCCTGGTTGACCAGGATGGGCGTTCTGGCCCGTTGAATATTGAGCTGGTAGCGGCTTCTGTAGCGGTCGGAGGCGACCATGCCCTTGTCTTGCGGCACGCCGTTGACCACCACCTTCTTTACTTCGGCCTTGCCCAGCTGGCCTGCGCCTTGCAAAGCGACCGTCACCGCGCAGAAGCCGGCATTGTCGTCATAGCTATTGGTCAGCATAAAACGCAGCTTGCCATCGGCAATACCGGCCGATTCGATATACATCGGCGCATTGCCGGTGAGCTTGTCGTTCGGGAATTCCACCCGGCACAGCGCATCATTGGCGGCGGTCAGCGCCTTGCCCTTGCGGCTCAGCTTGTCCAGATCCAGCACAAACACATTGCCGGGTTTGCGCGCTTCGCGGGCAAACACCCGCTCTTCGCAGGTCACCGCCAGATAGCTGTGCGCGCCTTCGATCACGGCCAGATCGCGGTAGCCGGTACGGGCATGCTCGCCCTTCAGGTCATCCGGCAGCACGATCTCTTCGTTCTTGAGGAAATCGTCATCGGTCTCGTCGATATTGATACGCATCAGCCGGCCGCCGCCCTTGGCCTGGTAGTCGCCGCCTTCGGCCACATACAGCCAGTGGCCCGATACCGCCAGCGCCGACAGGCTGGCCGAGGAGCCAGCCAGCGAGATCGACTGCACCAGCTTGAGGGTGGCAGTGTCCATCACATGGATCTGCCCGCCCTTGCCGGCAATAAACATCAGGCGCTTGTCGAGGCTGAAGGCAATCGCGTCGGTCTTGCTGCGGCTGCCCAGGTCGGTGGCATCGCCATCGACGTCGATAAACTTCTCCTGGTGGATCAATGCCTGGTTTTTGTCGTAGATCTGCAGCTCGCCACCGATGGCCACCGCCGTGAAGTCGCTACGGCCATTGATCAGGCTGGTGGCGGCAGCGCCACTCTTGACCCAACTGGTCTCACCGCGCGAGGTCTGCCTGGCGGTGATGCGTTGCACGGTCAATTCATGAATGCTCAGCGCCACGCCCGCCGGGTAGCTCACGATCAGGCTATCGCCATCGAGCGCTGCCTCGCCCAAATTGTCCCAGGCGCGGAAGCCTTGCCGCTTCAGGGCTTTGCCATTCCAATCATCGCCATCGCGGGCATTGCCCTGGCTGTCGATATCGAGGTCATAGGGTGATAGCCATACACGGAACTTGGTGTCCGAGGCGCGAATACCATCGACCAACGCGTGGCTGAGCTTGATCTTGAGCTGATTGCCCGGCAGCACCTCCATACCGCTGATCTGCGGGTCTTGCGGGTTGGCCCCCTCCGGCAGCGGCGGGATATCGAGCACGATATTGCCGTTGCCGTCGAGCTTCTTTTGCACGGTTTGCACCTGGTAGACGCCCGCAGCCGTGTACTCGGCGATGGTAAAGGCGCTGATCGCCAGACTGGCAATCAGGCCGACGGTGCCGGGAATACCGGTGGAGACATCCAGGCTCAGTCCATCGAAGCTGACCAGCGCACGACGCGACACCTTTACTTCGCCGGTAAAGGCATTGATATGCCGGCCGGCAATCACCACTTCGCCGCCGTTGGCCAGACCTACGAAGGGCTTGGAGGCGGTGCGGGCGATGCCATCGGCACCGATAAAGCCATTGTCCAGCACCCACCAGGTATCGTGCGGCAGACCATCGGCGCCAAGCACGCTGCCTTTTTTCAGGAACAGCACTTCGTCGCCTGCTACCAAGTCGCCCTGGTTCTGCAGCGGAATCGCCAGTTGCAGTGGCGCCGTGCAGCTCTGCCCGCCCAGATCAAGCCGGAAGGCGGCCAGCGGGGTGAGCAGGTCGGGGCGCGGTAGCGGCAGGCCCAGCGTTTCCGCCACATGATTCACATCGAGCCGCGCAATGCTCACCGGCGTATCGGCTGGCAGGCTGCCGGCGCCGATCAGCACCGTTTCGCCGGTCGCAGCACTAACCGCCCCGCCCTCGCTCGCGCTCACCAGCACGCCGCGGCCGGCCGTGCCATCGATGACTCGGGCCGCTTCGACATGCAGATCGATATCGTTCTGGGCGATAGCCTGGCTGATCACATTACCCTGCCAGTCGGTTTTGTTGGCCAGATGTACCACGCTGATGGTGACATGGCCGGCGCGCAGGGCATGGATCACCCCTTGTGTGTCCACTGTGGCAATGCTGTCATCGCTGCTGATAAAGCGGACATCATGCGGATTGGTCTGCGAGATGGCGACGGCAATGCCGGCGGCGGTATTCACCTTGATCTGCCGGCTGCCGCCCGGCACCAGGGCCAGGCTGCCGGGGTAGACATCGAGCGCAGCCGCCGGTAGCGCGACATCATCGGCCGCACCCTTATCCGCGCCAGCACTGGCCGCCGCCGTGTTGAAGGCGGTGACGGTGCGCACGGTATGGCCACTGGCATCGGTATGGCTGATGGTCAGCAAGGCGGCGCCGGCCGAGCGGACATGGATGATGCCAGCCGTATCGACGCTGACTGCGCTGGCGGCAGCGCCGACATAGCCAATGTCGCGCAGCGACTCGCTGGCAATCTGCACATAGCCGCCTGCCAGCAAGCCGGCCGCATCCAGCGCCACGCCACGGGCATCGGCGAAGTCGGCCGACAGTTGCAGCTGCGCCGCCTGCCCGGCTTGCAGGCCGTTAATTGGCGCAGCATGCAAGGCCAGCAGCTTGGCCCCACTGACCGCCACCTTGAGTTCGACCGGCGCACTGCTGGCAAAGCCATCGTCCGCCTGCACGGTAATGCTCGCCTCGCCAGCAAAGCCAGGCTCCGGTGTAAAGCGCAGGCTCTGGCCGTCGGCCTCCAGGCGGGCGCTGCCATGGCTGGCGCCCAGGATGCGCCAGAACATCGGTTCGCCCTGGCTGGCAGCCAGCTTGCCCAGGTCAACCCGGCACGCCAGATCGCTATGGGTGTTTGCCACCGGTGTTGGCAAGGCCTGCACGGTCGGCGCGGATTGCGCGCGGTAGCCGTAGTTGGCAAACAGCAATTGGCGATCGGCGGACGCAATGACCCCATCCCCATCGATATCGCCCACGGCGGCTTGCCCGGCCAGCGCCTGTTCGAAGGCGGCGCTATCGGCGGCATCGACCTTGCCATTGCCGTCCAGATCGCCAGCCACGCTGAGATACAGCTCGGCATCGCCCTCGCCTTGCAGGGTCAGCAGCTTGAGGCCAGCCTCGCTCACCCGGATCAAGCTTGTGCGTTGCCCCTGGCTGACGCTGCTGCCGACCACGGTGGCACCGCTGGCGCCAAGGGTGATGTTGGCGCGGCTACGCACCGCCAGCAGCAGGCTGCCACTGGCACCCGGCACCTTGATGGTGGAGGCCAGTTCGCTGTCGCGCACCATGAATCCCAGCCGCAGCGTCTGGCCGGCCTGCAGGTGACCCTGCCAGGTGGCGCCGCTGCGTGCCAGCCAGTTGGCCGCTTCGCCCAGATTGGCATCGAGCGGCGCATTCATCAGCTGGCCGTCATTGCCATAGCCATACAGCTGGCCCTTATCGCTGCCATACAGCTCGCGCGCCAGCATCAAGCGGCCCTGGCCATCGTAGCGGTACACCCAGCTCGACTGGCCTGCCGCAGCGGTCGGGCCGCTGATCTGCTCGATACGGCCCAGAGGGTCACGCAGCAGGCTGATGCGCTGGGTAGCGTCGCCGAGCAGGGCAATGCTGTTCTGATCCACCAGCCATTGCTGGCCGTCGCTGAAGCGCACCGCCATCAGCTTGCCGGCGGTGTCGAGCAGATAGCGAGCGCCATCGGGCCCGGTCAGGCAGAAGCCAGCCGGCTGCCAAGGCAGGCCACTGGCTTGCTCATACAGGCGATTGCCCACTTTCTGCAGCCAGACCGGTGCCAGCGCATTGCCATCGGCCTGGGCCGACGGATCGATGGCATCGAGGCGCCAGCCGCTGTCGCTGCTGAAGGCAGCCTGCCACACCACCGGCGCACCGGCATTGCCAGCCAGCGCCTGCTTGGTGGGGGTGAAGTTGAAGTGCAGATAGGGTCCGCTGCTGCCATCCAGGCTCGGGGCGCGCAACCACAGACGTGCGCCGTCCTGCCACGGCGCCAGCGCGCCTTGCGCATCACGCAGGGGCTGGTCGCTGCTGATCGCGGTATCCAGCAGCGGCAGCTGCCAGTTGCCGAAGTCGCTTGCCGCGCCGGCTTGTGCCGGCAATTCGCGGCGCAGCTGCACGCTGTGCTCGCCCAACTGGAAGCGCGCCGTGCTGTCGCTGCCCTGGCTCAGCTGCTTGTTGGACGAGTCGATCACCAGCTGGCTGGCCAGCTCGCTCACCTGGCCGCTGACATCCCAGGCACTGAGCCGGAGCTGATATACGCCATTAGCCAGGCCGGCCGGGTCAAGCCGGACCAGATCCTGCAGGCCGCTGCCGGCCTGCCCGCTGCGATCCAAGGGGGGCAGCGTCGTCCATTGCTGGCTACCTTGGCGGGCAATCTGCACCTGCCAGCCCGCCAGCTGCACATCGGCTATTCTGGCCTGCACGGTGATGGCCTCGCTGATCGTCAGCGGCGGCGCATCGCGACCGCCCTGATCGAGCGCGCCGCCCCAGTGCAGCACCGGTGCGGCATGGTCCTGCGGGTCGCGTACCCGGATGGTCTGGCTGGTCGTGCTGCTAAAGCCATCCACATCGACCACTTGCACGCGCAGCTCGGCCAGGCCCGGCGCCACCGCCGCTAATTGCACGCGGCCGGCGCCATCGAGCGCCACATCGCTCCAGTCGGCGGCGCCAATGGCCGCCCCGCGCATCTGCACCCGCACGCTGGCGATATCGCAGTAGCCGTGGCTGCGTACCGTGGCCAGAATGGTCTGGCCCGGCACCACCGGGCTGGACGGGGTCAGGTCGATCAGGGCGGTCGGTGCATTGGCGGCGTTGTCGGCCACCACCCGCAAGGTAAAGGTCTGGCTGCTGACGTCGTAACCATCGCTGACGCGGGCGGTGACGACGAAGTCGCCCAATTGCGCCGGGCCTGGCGTCCAAACCAGGCTATCGCCTTCCAGATGGGCGCCCTCGGGCAGATTGTCGAAGGCGATGCTCAGCGCGGCAGTCTGGGCGGCGCCATCGGCGTCGTTGATCTGCAAGCCCTTGCCGCCCACGCGGCTGATCGGCAGGCGGAAGGTCTGGCCGGCCAGCAGCGCATGGCTGGAAGCGTGGATCTGCGGTGCCTGGTTGACGTCCAGCACCTTGACCTGCACCTGGCGGGTGCTGCGCAGATTGCCGTCGCTGATGGCAAAGGTGAAGGTGAACAGGCCATCGCGCGCCTGCAGGTTGTCCACCGTGCCAGCGGGCGGCGTCCATTCGAAGTAGCCGGTGCGGCCATCGAACTGCACCCCGGCCGGAGTGTGCTCGTCATACACCAGATAGCACTGGGTGGTGTCGCCATCCGGATCGGTGCTGACCAGGTTGAAGCCCAGCGTGTCGCCCTCGTGCACCAGCTGCAA
>NZ_JAYRLZ010000426.1:0-2267 GCF_041904975.1 Chitinimonas sp.
GATCGTGCAGTTTGACGAGCCGCAATGGGCGGTTACGCCCGGTCAGTCGGTGGTGTTATACCAAGGGCCGGTGTGCCTGGGTGGTGGCGTGATCGCCTGAGTCATGGCCCGGCTCGATCGTTGATTTGCGGCAGTTTGCGTAAATTCGAGTATTTATTCGATATTCGCGCCGCCCTTCGGCATTCTGCCCTTGTGCCCTTACCTTGCCTGCCTTATCAATAAGGTTATTCCGCCGCGCTGGCGGGATGTCCGGCAACTGGCACGAAAGGTATTCACCATGTCGATTGGCAAGCGTCTTATCCTGCTGCTGGGCCTGGCCCTTGCTGCGCTATTGATCGTGGGAGCGGTCGGCGTGTCGGCCTTTGCCAGGATGGGCGGGCAGGTCAAGAGCATGACCGATATCACCTTGCCCAGCGTGCAGGCAGTCAATGATGTGGCGCTGTCTTATCGTGATATGCGGGCGCTCTTGCTCTCGCACATCATGGAGCAGGACGCCGATCTGAAAAAAGCTTTCACCCAGAAAGTGACCGATGCCACCGACCGGGCCAAGAAGGCGGTGGGTGGCTATGCCGGCCTCGTGTCGGACGAGACGGACTCCGCCAATTACAAAGCCTTGCAGATTGCCTTCGGCATGTATCTCGAAGGCTATGCCGATGCTTTGAAGGCATCGGCATCGGCCAAGCCTGATGAAGCGGTTGCCGCGCTCTACGGCAAGGTGATTCCCGCCGAGCAGGCCTTGCAGCTGGCCATCGAAAAGTCGGCTGCCTACAACCTGAAAATGCAGGAAAGTGCTGCTGCCGAGGTGGATGCGGTATATCACCGGGCGGTGGGTGCTTTCGTCGTGGTGATTGCCCTGGCCGTAGTGCTTTTGGGCGTATTTGGCTATACGGTTTACCGGGCGGTAACCCGGCCACTGGCGGTGATGGAAAAAACGGTGGAGCGCATCGGGCGCGAGCTGGACTTCACCCAGCGGGTACCGGTAGATAGCCGCGATGAGGTCGGGCTGACCGTATTGGCCTTCAATCGCCTGCTCGATACCCTGCAGCGCAGCTTCCAGGAAATTGCCGGCGCAGTGGGGGGCGTGGCCGGGCAAGCCAATCATATGGCGACGGCGGCACGCAATATGTCGCAAAACTCGTCAGCCGCCAGCGATTCGGCCGCCAGCATGGCCGCTACCGTGGAGCAGGTCACGGTCAGCATCAACCATGTTGCCGACCGGGCTGGCGAGGCCAATGAGGTATCGCGGCGCTCCGGCGAGATTGCCGGTGTCGGCGCCAAGGTGATTGGCGATACCGTTACTGAAATCAATGGCATTGCCGAGCGCGTGCATCAGGCATCCGGCCAGATCGACCAGCTGGCACGCGAGAGTGCGAATATCGGTGCGGTAGTGAACGTTATCAAGGAAGTGGCCGACCAGACCAATCTGCTGGCACTCAATGCGGCGATCGAGGCGGCCCGTGCCGGTGAGCAGGGTCGTGGCTTTGCGGTGGTGGCGGATGAGGTGCGCAAGCTGGCTGAGCGCACTGCTTTGTCCACCCAGGAAATCGGCACGCTGATCACCGCCATCCAGCAAGGCGCCGATGCGGCGGTCAGCAGCATGCGCGAGGTGGTAAGCCGCGTCGAACTTGGCGTGGAAAAAGCGCAGCAGGCTGGCGAATCCATCCAGCAAATCCGCCAGGGTTCGGGCCAGGTTGGCGATATGGTCGAAGACATCAGCCACGCCATACGCGAGCAAAGTGCTGCCAGCCTGAATATCGCCAAGCAGGTCGAGCGTATCGCCCAGACTTCGGAAGACACACGCAGCGCCGCGTCCGATACCTCAGACGCGGCAGGCGAGTTGCTGGTGCTGGCCAACCAGATGCAGACCACGGTGGCCCGCTATCGGGTCTAGCAGTCTTTGCTGCGGCGCGCCGGCGTAAACGTGTGCCGTGGTGCCTTACTCGGATGCCGGCCAGTGCGGTAGCTGTTCGAACTGTGTGCGCAACGCACCATCGATGGCAACGGCGGCGCCGCTGACCTGACTGAAGATGACAAAGGTGACATCGGCGTCGGCAATCACCGTTTGCGTGCCGGCCAGCTTCACCACCTGATGGATCACCCCGCTGCGCCCGCCGATTTTCCGGACGGCCGTCTCGATTTGCAGCACTTCGCCCATCAAGGCGGCGCGCCGGTAATTGATATTGATATTGACGATGACAAAGGCGAGGCCGGACTTCACAAAATAGTCCAGCGAGCCATGGGTTTCGGTAAATCCCCAGCGCGCTTCT
>NZ_JAYRLZ010000427.1:0-2263 GCF_041904975.1 Chitinimonas sp.
TTTTGGCCGAGAAGCCGAAACGGGCGTTGGCCTCGCGCTGCAGGCTGGTCAGGTCAAACAGCAGCGGCGACAGGCGGGTTTCCGGTTTGGCTTCCTCGCTGACGATGCCGGGCTTGCCCGAAGTCGCCGCCTTGATCGCCTCGGCACGGGCGACTTCCCACAGACGGTCGGCGCGGGCATGCTCGTCCTCCTGCTTGCCCTTGAAGCCTTCGTCGAACCATTTGCCGGTGTAATTGCCGGCCTTGGCGGCAAATTCAGCTTCGACTTCCCAGTAATCGCGCGGCTTGAAGTCACGAATCTTGCGCTCGCGCTCGACGACGATGGCCAGCGTCGGCGTCTGTACGCGACCGACCGTGGTCAGATGGAAGCCGCCGGTCTTCGAATTGAAGGCGGTCATCGCCCGGGTGCCGTTGATGCCGACCAGCCAGTCGGATTCGGAACGGCAGACGGCGGCGTCGGCCAGCCCCTGCATTTCGCTACCTGGGCGCAGCCGCGCGAAACCGTCGCGAATCGCCTGCGGCGTCATCGACTGCAGCCACAGCCGCTGCACCGGTTTGCCAACCTTGGCATGCTGGACAATGTAATTGAAGATCAGCTCACCCTCGCGGCCCGCGTCACACGCGTTGATCAGGCCATCAACGTCCTTGCGCTTGATCAGTTTGTTGACCACACGCAGACGGGCTGCGCTTTTTTCAATGGGGTTGAGTGCAAAATGGGGCGGAATGACCGGCAAATGGGCAAACGACCATTTGCCGCGTTTGACTTCAAACTCTTCCGGGCAGGCCAGTTCGAGCAAGTGGCCGACAGCCGAAGACAGCACGTAGCTTTCGGATTCGAAATAGTCGTCGTGTTTGGTAAACCCGCCCAGTGCCTTGGCGATGTCGCTGGCAACAGAGGGTTTTTCGGCAATGATCAGTTTTTTGCTCATGGGGTCGCCCTGTAAGGTGCCGGGGATGATAAGTGGGGTGTTGGGCGCTTGCAAGGGCTGAATTTGCAGCCCGCCAGATTCACAGTGCCGCCAGATCAAACCAGACGCTGGTAGCGATTCCCCGGCAGGGAGGCAATCTGACCATTCAGTTCGAAATCAAGCAGGGTTGCCAGTATCTCGTCAGTATTGAGGCCCGTACTGGCCACCAGTTCATCAAGGCTGACCGGTTCGTGTCCGAGCAAAGCCATGAGCGGCGATTCATCGATGCCTGCTGCCGTTGCTGGCGGCTCGACAGCAGTCAGTCCGGATGCTGACGGCAGGGCAGCGCCAAGCACCGGGCGCAATTCTTCCTCGACATGCGCAGCGGTTTCCACCAGCTTGGCGCCTTCGCGAATCAGGCGGTGGCAGCCACGCGCCTGCGGCGAATGGATGGAACCAGGGATGGCAAATACCTCACGCCCGACCTCTCCTGCCAGCCGGGCTGTAATCAGCGAACCGCTCTCCACCGCTGCCTCAATCACCAGCACACCACGCGACATGCCGGCAATGATGCGGTTGCGCCGGGGAAAGTTGCCGGCAATTGCCGGTGTCCCCAATGGAAATTCGGAAATGATTGCCCCCCGGGAAGCGATATGTTGCGCCAGTTCATGATTTCGCGCCGGGTAAACACGGTCGATGCCCGTACCAATGACCGCTAGCGTGCAACCACCAGCAGCCAGCGCACCTTGATGGGCTGCGGTATCGATTCCCAGCGCCAGACCGGAAACGATGTGCCAGCCTCGTTGCGCCAGCGCCCCGGAAAACTCCCGGGCATTGCGCAGCCCCTGCGGTGTCGCATTTCGACTCCCCACCACGGCAAGGCAGTGCCGGTTCAACAAGGCGGGGTCACCCAGAACGTACAGTACCGTCGGCGGGTCGGGGGTATCGAGCAGGATTTGCGGATAATTCGCGTCGATCAGCGTCAGAATGTGATGGCCGGGTTCTGCTGCCCAGGCCAGGGCGCGCTCGACCGCCGCCTGCGGCGGGTCAGCCAGCAACTGGCTGGCGCGCTGGCCGATCACCGCATGCAAGCTGGCTGCACTGCTGGCAAAAATAGCTTCTGGTAAACCACACGCGGCGAGCAGCCGTCTCTGGCTCTCGCCGCCGATACCCGGCGTCAGGGTCAGCCGCAACCAAGCAGCCAGCCCTGCGTCCAGATTCACGGATTCTGCACTCCGTCACCAATCACCACGGATTTCGAGCCTTCCACGATCAGCGCATAGGCCACGCGCTCGAAGGAACGGAACACGAATGCCAGACCATAGCGCTCATCAGGAATGTCGGTCGTCAAGCGCT
>NZ_JAYRLZ010000117.1:0-4015 GCF_041904975.1 Chitinimonas sp.
AGTGATCTACCTCAGTGCGCAACAACACAGCGCCTGGCGGCTTTCCGGCGAAACCCACAGGGCCGGGCCGAGTTTCGCGGTAACTCCGCGTTGTCATTCGCTTACATAAGCCGTTATGCCGCGCTCATTCCGCCTTGATTTACCGCAAAACCCGACCCGGCGCGACCGCCGGCAAAACGTCAACAGAGCCTAGTTCCAGGATTCGTAAGTCTGATTGAATTGCGTCACGCCATGCATGGACTTGAGCAGCACCGCGTACACCTGGTTACGGAACCACTGGTGCGCCGCATCATGGTGATTGCGCGCATGCCACAGCAGCCAGTAGCGATACACCGGCGCCTCGAATGGCAAGGGTTGCCAGGCGATCGGCAGGGATGTCGCCATCACGGTGGCGATATGCTGCGGCAGGGTCAGCAGCAAGCGCGTGCCTGTAAGAATGCGCACTGCCGAGCCATAAAACGGCACTTCCAGCACCACGCGCCGCGCCAGGTTCATGCTCGCCAAAGCCCGGTCAACCGGCCCGTTCTTGTTGCCACCCCCGCCGATCAGCACATGCCCGGCTGCAATATAGTCGGCCAGCGCGAGCGGTCCGGCCGCCAAGGGGTGGTGACGGCACATTGCCACCACCGGCACGTCCTGCCCCATGGCACGGCCATGCAGATTCTCGGGAATCGCATCGGCCATGGTCGGCACCAGATCAATATCTTCTGCCAACCAGCGATACTGGTCCGGCCCCCACATGCGCAGCACCAGTTCCAGCCGCGGAGCCTGGATATGCAGGGTATCGAGCAGGGTGGGCAACATGAAGTCGGCAATATAGTCCGATGCGCTTAATGAAAAGCGGCGGCTGCAGGCTGCCGGATCGAACACGGGCGCCTCCAGCACCGTCTCCATCGTGGCCAGCATGGACCTGAGCGGGGCGAGCATCGCCTGCGCGCGCGTGGTCAGCAGGTAGTCGCGCCCCTCGCGTATCAGCAGTGGGTCGCCCAGCTGCTCGCGTAGCTGTGCCAGTTGGCGACTCAAGGCAGACTGGGTCAAGCCAAGCTGCTTGCCGGCTTCGGTCAGATTGCGAGTCTCGAGGATGACCAGCAAGGAGCGCAGCAGATTCAGGTTGAAGCCGGTAGCAGACATGGCAGAAATCCTGGCACAAGGCGAATCCATCCCCAAACTGGCATGGTTTTTGACGCGACGCCCAAATTTTAGGCAGTAATAGCAATCGCTGCCCGATCAGCCACTTAGCCAGCTTATCCACATGCCACACACAGCTTTGTTCATGACAATGTGTGGAAATGCACAGACAGCCGGGGTGCACCGGGCAGCGCGCGCTCAGCTCTCCTGATGTGCCCTCATCAGGCGGATATAGTGCGCGGCAGAATAGTTGAAATGCGCCAGCTCTTCTTCGCTGAGCGGACGCACCGGCTTCGCTGGGCGGCCCACATACAGATAGCCCGATTCCAGCACCTTGCCCGGCGGTACCAGAGAGCCGGCACCGATCATCACCTGCGATTGGATCACGGCGCGATCGAGCACAATGCTGCCGATGCCGATCAGCACCTCATCGCCAATGGTGCAGCCATGCAGGGTGACCTGATGGCCGATGGTGACGCGCTCGCCAATGATCAGCGGGGCGCCTTCCGGGTCACTATCGCGCTTGTGGCTGACATGAAGACAAGCGAGGTCTTGCACATTCGAATCACGGCCAATGCGGATATGGTTCACATCGCCACGCACAATGGCGCCGGGCCAGATCGAGGCGTTTTCGCCCAGCACCACATCACCCACCACCACGGCGGTTTCATCGACAAAGGCAGATTCCGGCACAGTGGGCGATACACCCTTGAAACGGCGCAGGGCCATGGCAACACTCCAGCTTGATAGCAAAAGCGCCAGTATAACGACTGTGCCCGCCAGATCGGCGCTTGAAGCTGGCGGGTTTGGCGCCATCTAGGGTGAATTCGGGGCGCCGCCCCAGTTACCGGACCCTGCTGCCATGACCAATCCCCTGCTCGACTTTCGCGATCTGCCACCCTTTGCCGATATCCAGCCCGACCATATCAGCCCGGCCATAGCCCAGCTGCTGATGGAGGCACGTGCTGCAGTGGCGGCTGCGGAAACCGTTGCGCCAGTCAGCTGGGATAACTTCATGGCGCCGCTCGACGACAGCTCGGAGCGGCTCAGTCGCGCCTGGGGCCAGGTGGCGCATTTGCAATCGGTGGTGAACTCCCCGGCGCTGCGCGAAGCCTACAACGCCAATCTGCCCAAGATCAGCCAGTTCAGCGCCGAAGTGGCACAAAACCTGGCGCTGTTTGCGCAATACAAGCGCCTGGCTGCCAGCAGCGAATTTGCCGGCTATAGCACGGCACGCAAAGCCACCATCGAGCAGGCCTTGCGCGACTTTCGCCTCGGCGGCGCCGAGCTCGATGAAGCTCACAAGCCGCGCTTTGCCGCCATCAAGGAAGAGCTGGCCCAGCTGGCTGCCCAGTTCGAGCAAAACCTGCTCGATGCCACCGATGCGTTTGCCCACTATGTGACCGATGAAGCCGAGCTGTCGGGCCTGCCCGATGAGCTCAGGCAAATGGCACGCGCTGGCGCCGAAGCGGATGGCAAGCCCGGCTATAAATTCACCCTGCAGATGCCAAGCTTTATGCCGGTGCAGCAATATGCCGACCACCGGCCGCTGCGCGAAGCGCTGTACCGCGCCTATGTCACCCGCGCCGCCGAGTTTGGCCCGGCCGAGCGCGATAACACCCCGCTGATCAGCCGCATCCTGGCACTGCGCAGCGAACTGGCCAGCCTGCTTGGCTTTGCCAGCTATGCCGATTACTCACTGGCCACCAAGATGGCCGATACGCCGGAGCAGGTAATGCAATTCCTGCGCGATCTGGCCAGCCGCGCCAAACCGTTTGCCCGGAAAGACCGCCAGGAGCTGGAAGCCTTTGCCCGTGAGCAGCTGGGCCTTGATGAGCTAGCCGCCTGGGACCTTGCCTATGTGTCGGAAAAGCTCAAGGAAGCGCGCTATGCCTTCTCGGCGCAGACGGTGAAGCAGTACTTTACCGAGCCCAAGGTATTGGCCGGTCTGTTCGGCCTGATCGAGTCACTGTATGGCCTGAAGGCCGAGCCCGATAGCGGCCCGGTCTGGCACGCCGATGCCCGCCTGTATCGATTGACAGACCGCAGCGGCAAGCTGGTCGGCCAGTTCTACCTCGATCTGTATGCACGCGAGAACAAGCGCGGCGGCGCCTGGATGAATGACTGCCGCAATCGCCGCCATAAGGCAGGCGGCGACCAGACGCCCATCGTCTACCTGGTATGCAATTTCGGCCGTGGCGTCGATGGCAAACCCGCCACCTTTACCCATGGCGAAGTCACCACCCTGTTCCATGAGATGGGCCACGGTTTGCACCAACTACTCACCGAGGTGGGCGAATTGAGCGTGGCCGGCATCAATGGGGTGGAATGGGATGCGGTCGAGCTACCCAGCCAGTTCATGGAAAACTTCTGCTGGGAATGGGAGCGGGTCAGCGCCATGACCGCCCATGTCGATAGCGGCGAGCCGCTGCCGCGCGAGCTATGGGACAAGATGCTGGCCGCCCGCCATTTCCAGAGCGGTATGGTGATGGCGCGCCAGCTGGAATTCGGCCTGTTCGATATGGAATTGCACAGCCGCTTCGATGCCGGCAGCGACACCGTGCAAGCCCTGCTCGACCGGGTGCGCGCCGAGGTGGCGGTCAATCTGCCACCGGCCTACAACCGCTTTCCACAGGCGTTCTCGCATATCTTCGCCGGAGGCTACGCCGCCGGCTACTACAGCTATAAATGGGCCGAAGTGCTCAGTGCCGACGCCTATGCCGCCTTCGAGGAAGCGCCGGATCAGCTGGCGCAAACCGGCGACCGCTTCCGCCGCGAGGTACTGGCAGTGGGCGGCAGCCGCCCGGCGCTGGTCTCGTTCAAGTCCTTCCGCGGTCGCGAGCCGCAAATCGATGCCTTGCTGCGGCATAGCGGGATGAACGCCACA
>NZ_JAYRLZ010000117.1:4025-12666 GCF_041904975.1 Chitinimonas sp.
CTGATCGGGAGAATGGCCAGGAGCCCGAGCAAGCGGGATTCGTCCCGCTTGCGCGCTCATACCGGTCGGGCCGTTCCAGGCAGCTGCACGATTACAAGCCCAGCTCGCTCAGGCCCGGATGGTCGTCCGGCCGGCGACCTTGCGGCCAATGGAACAGCCGGTCGGCCTCGGCGATCGGCAGATCATTGATGCTGGCATGGCGCACCGCCATCAGTCCAAACTCGTCGAATTCCCAGTTCTCATTGCCGTAGGAGCGAAACCAGTTGCCATCGGCATCGTGCCATTCATAGGCAAAGCGCACGGCGATGCGGTTATCGGTAAACGCCCATAGTTCCTTGATCAGGCGGTATTGCTGCTCACGCGCCCATTTGCGGCCGAGAAATTCCACAATCTCTGCCCGCCCTTGCAAAAAGTCACTGCGATTGCGCCAGCGGCTTTCTGCCGTGTAGGCCAGCGATACCTTTTCCGGATCGCGGTTATTCCAGCCATCTTCCGCCGCCCTGACCTTCTGGATGGCGGTCTCGCGGTTGAATGGGGGCAAAGGGGGGCGAGTCTGCTGGCTCATGGCTGGGCTCCGGTCGGCTTGAAAGAGCCGCGACTGTAGCCAAGTGCGCCACACGCCAGAAGTAGCGCCAGCCTCAATAGACTGTTGCACAGCCTGCAATGGCAAGCTGCCGCAACGGCCAAGCACAAAAAAACGCCCGGCAAGCCGGGCGTTTTGTCGATGCCGCTAGTGCTGATTACGCAATCAGAAAGCCAGTTGCAGGCTGGCGGCAAAGCTGTCGCGCTTTTCTGCCGACAGGCCACCGGTATAGGTGTAGCTGAGCAAGCCGGACACCATCTTGCTGATCTCGACCCGCACACCGGCATTGATAACACCGTTGCTGCTATCGCTACCCTTGACTGCGGTATCGAAGCTGGACGACTGGCCGATCACGCCGGCGGTGACGATGCGATCGCGATCCTTGCTATTGCCGTACACCATGGCCGAGAAGAATGGCTTGGCGCGACCCATATCGGCATCGAGCTTGACGCCCGCGCCCACCTGCACCGAATCGACGCGCTGCTTTTCATAGCGCATCGACGAGGCGTCACCGGCTGCTTCGCGGTAACCACCTACCTTGGTCTCGCGGAAGGCCAGGCTCACCGTCGGCGCAATGGTCAGCACGCCGACATTGAAGCCATAGCTGGCCTTGGCGCGCAGGCCCACCAGGGTACCGGTGGTATCGCCAGTTTCCACCCGGCTCAGCGCGCCGAGCTGGATATTGCGGTGGATATTCTTGAAGCGGGTGGAGCCCATATTCACATCGGCACCAACCGTCCAAGGGCCGGATTCCCAGCGGCCGAACAGCGAGAACAGATTATTGGTGGCATCAAAACCGCCGGCATTATTGGCAAAGTCGGTGCTGTGATCAGCGCGGGTCAGCACCATGCCGACCGAGGTATTGGCGTTGTATTGCCAATCAACACCCAGCGATGCAACCGTATCCTTGCCATTGCTTTGCAGCGCGGTGGCGCTGTTGTCGAAATCATTACGCAGGCGCGAAATGCGGGCGATGGTGTCAACAGCGCCGACCGAACGGGCACGGCCATAGCGCTCGTCCAGCAGGGCTTGGGCGGCATTGATGGTGACCGGCTGGGCATTGACCAGCTGTGCCGCGTAGTAAGGCGCATCGAGCACCGAACTGATGTACTGGTACACCATGGCGTGGGCCGCTGGCGTCGGGTGGAAAGGATCGGAGAAGAAATACTGCTTGCTCAGGTCTGGCGCGGTAGCGGTACCGCTCAGGCACTTGTTGGCGCCCACGCCGGCCGGGCAGGCATAGCCGGTGACATTGTCAAAGCCGAAGGCCTTGGGATTGGCAAACGCCTCGCCCATGATCTTGTAGATATCGATCTGTACCACATTGCCAAGCTGGCCCAGGCCAGCGTTCTCGGTGGCATTGAACACCGAATTGCCCAAGGTGGTGGCACCGGCCGAGGCGGTCTGCCAGTTGCTGTAGATGGTGCCCGACGGCAATTGCAGCTGGCCAACGAGGCCCGCTGCGATCTTCGCCTGGGTGGCACTGGCAGCCGCAGCCGGCACCAGGCCAGCCGCCACCAGCGCATCCACCGCCGACTTGGCGGCGACATTGGCGTAAGCGGTGGAAATGGCTGTTTCAGCGCTGGCGCCTGCCGTCTGGTAGGCAGTTTGCTGCACGGCCACGTCGGTGCCGGCTGCATTGAGCGCCGTACGACCAGCAACCACGCCTGCGCCTTGCAGGGCCTTCTTGGTATCAGCCGAGGCCGTGGTTTTCTGGATGGCGCCGGCCAGCAGGGCGATCAGCTGGGCATTGCCGGCGGCTGCGGGAATCCCGGCGGCGATGCCGGTGGCCAGTGCGTTGGCGGTGGTGGCATTGTTGACCTTGGCATACAGGCCATCGGCCACCGCAGCGGTCACGCCATTGAACAACTCAGGCGTGCGACCGACATCGGGCAGATTGGCCACCACGATGCGTTGTGCACCGGCTGCACGCAGTGCTGCCACCTGGCCGACCGCAGTCTGCGCCGCATTGCCCAGATATTGCTGGGCACCGGCCTGGCCCTTGCTTGGATCCTGGGCAATACCGAGCGCCACCGGCACATCATTACCGCCGATCCACACCATATACAGGGCATTCGGGTCGGCCTTGCCGCCGGCAGCCTTCAGATAGTCCGACACCTGGGTGACCACCGAGTCGCCGATACCGGGGAAGCCCGACTCACCGACACCATTCACCCGTGCGCCGCCTTGCGCATAGTCATTGCCACCTGCCGGCAAGGCCGGGTTGCGTGCATTGGCCGGAGTAAGCTTGATGCCATACTTGGCCGCCAGCAGATCGGCATACAGCGGCGCCTTGTCATAGGTCCAGCGATTGCCGGCAGTCGAACCCGGCAACAGCGGAAATACGCCGCCGACATCCGACAGGCTGTCGCCGAACACGAACATATTGCTGTAGCTGCCGGCAGCATGGGCCATCGGCACGAAGGCGCAGGCAACCAGCGCAGCGGTAAAGGTGGAACGAGCAAGACCAAATGATTTCATGGCTATCTGTCTCTCCGGAGATAATGGCGGATTGGAAATGGGCGCCCGCACCGAATTTTCGGACCCGGCAGCTTGGCGGATCGCACCGCTGCTAGCCCGAAACACGCCGAAACCCGCATGGGGATTGGCTTGGCGGGGAAAAGTAGCCTCACTATACCGTTTGCGCGAGTAATTACACTAGATGGCAGAACAAGAGATAGATGTAGTGGTAATTGGCGCCGGTGCCGCCGGCATGATGGCGGCCGCCACTGCGAGCCAGCGTGGACGCGGCGTTGCGCTGATCGACCATAGCGAGCGCTTGGCCGAGAAGATTCGCATCTCCGGCGGCGGGCGTTGCAATTTCACCAACACCCAGACGGCGGCCGACCGCTATCTGTCGCGCAATCCACACTTTTGCAAGTCGGCACTGGCGCAGTACAGCCAGCATGACTTTCTCGAACTGGTGAATCGCTACCAGATTGCCTGGCATGAAAAAAAGCTCGGGCAGCTGTTCTGCGACGACAGTGCGCAGGACATCATCGATTTGTTGAAAGCCGAATGCGATGCCGGCGGCACGCTGTGGCGCATGGGCACCAGCATTGCCTCGGTCGAGCAAGTGGCCGGCGGCTTTACTGTGCGCAGCAGCCGCGAGCACTGGCGCTGCCAGAGTCTGATCATTGCCAGTGGCGGGCTCTCCATCCCGCCGATTGGCGCCACCGGCTTCGGTTACGATCTGGCGCGCCAGTTCGGCCTTGCCATCGTGCCTACCGCGCCGGCCCTGGTGCCGCTGACCTTCGACCCGAAAGACCTCTACGGCGAGCTGGCCGGCGTGTCGCTCGACTGCGAGGCGCGTGCCGAGAACGGGCCGGCGTTTCGCGAGAATGTGCTGTTCACCCATAAGGGCGTATCCGGCCCGGCGATTCTGCAGATTTCCTCCTACTGGTCGCCCGGCGAAACCATCGCCCTCGATCTGCTACCGGGTCGCGATGCCCGCCAGCTGTTTGAAGAGGCAAAGCGCAGCGACGCCCTGCTGCCCAATGTACTGGCCGACTGGCTGCCCAAGCGCTTTGCCCAGGCCTTCTGCGCCGCCCTGGTCGATATCCGGCCGATGAAGCAATACCGGCCAGCCGAGCTGGAACAAGTCGCCGCCCGCCTGCACGACTGGCAGGTGGTGCCCTGCGGCAGCCAAGGCTACAAAAAGGCCGAAGTCACCCGTGGCGGCGTCGACACCAATGCCCTGCAATCAAAAACCCTGGCAGCACGCAATGTACCCGGCCTTTATTTTGTCGGCGAAGTGGTCGATGTCACCGGCTGGCTCGGCGGCTACAACTTCCAGTGGGCCTGGTCATCGGGCTGGGTGGCGGGGAGCCATGCTTAGGGAAATGGTTGGCGGGTAGCCTGGATGCAGCGCAGCGAAATCCGGGAGCCGTGCGCCGCACGGCATCACGGCGCCTATTCCAGCCCCAAGCGGGCCTCCCGGCCCGCCCCCCCGGATTACGCCTGCGGCTTCATCTTGGCTACTTGATGCATCTTCGATTTAAAGTTGAATTAATGCTTGATCGTGCATTGGTAACCTTGCAAGAAACTCGATGCCCGCTCCAAGCCAAGTTTCAGTCGGCGAGTAGCCTGGATGCAGCGCAGCGGAATCCAGGAGCCGTGCACCGCACGGCATCATGGCGTCTATTCCAGCCCCAAGCGGGCCTCCCGGCCCGCCCCCGGATTACGCCTTTGGCTTCATCCGGCTACCACCCACCACGGGCATTGGCTGACCTCATCGTCAAACCATGCCCCCCCGATGCACATGCCGCTTAGCGCTGCCACGCTCGGTTACAGGAAGGCCATGGGCGGTTCGCCATAATCGGCGGTCTGATTCTGAACTGAGGTCGTGATATGCAGCACACCGCTAAGCAGCTAGCCAGTTCCCTGCGTTTGATGCGATTCGGACTGGGCTTGGCGATGATCGCCAGTCTGGGCCTGGCATCGCATCGTGCGCTTGCCGCCGCAGCCATGGCCGAACCGACCACGGCGAGCACTGCCGCGCAGGCGGTCTCCATGGTCAAGGTCAATGGCCTCGACTTTCCGGTGCTGGATATCGGCAAGGGCCCGGCGGTGCTGTTGTTGCATGGCTTTCCTGATAGCCACGCAGTGTGGCGCAAGCAGATCGATCCGCTGGTAGCGGCCGGCTTCCGGGTGATTGCGCCCGATCTGCGCGGTTTTGGCGATGCGCCGCGCCCGGAAGGGGTGGCGGAATATGGTCTGAGCAAGTCAGTCGGCGATATGGTAGGCCTATTGAATGCGCTGAACATCGACAAAGCCAATGTGATCGGCCATGACTGGGGTGCCGCACTGGCCTGGGGTTTGGCGCAATACCAGCCAGAGCGGGTCGCCAAGCTGGCGGTGCTGTCGGTCGGCGCACCCGGCACCGGCGCTTTCGACACCATCGAGCAGCGCGAAAAATCCTGGTATTTCAACTTCTTCCAGTTCGAAGGGGTGGCGGAAGCCAACCTGAAACAGAACGACTGGGCGCTGTTCCGCCAGCTGATGCGCAATGAGGGCGATGTCGATGCGGCCGTACGCAACTTCTCTCGCCCCGGCGCGCTGACCGCCGGCCTCAACTGGTATCGCGCCAATCTCAAACCTTCGCTACGCGATCTGACGCCCCATCCCAGCCCAAAGGTAAAGTGCGCCACGCTGGGTATCTGGAGCGATGGTGATCACTACCTGACCGAGGCACAGATGCAAGCCTCGGCCCAGGTGGCGGCAAACTGGCGCTACGAGAAAATGAACGGCGCCGGCCACTGGATGATGCTGGAGCAGCCAGAACGGCTGAACCGCTTGCTTGTCGGCTTTCTGACGAACTGAACCAGCCAGGCAGAACCGGCGTGTACAAGCGCCCGCTCTGCATGGCGTCAGCCCTGCTGCTGGTCCAACAAGCCACGAATGCGGATGCGCAGCGCCTCGTCCGGCGGGTTCATTGCCGCAAGGCAGGCCTCGGCCTGTTGTCGGTCCTGCGCCTCGCCCGTGGCCTGGAATGCGCGGGCGGCAGCATTGGCGGCGGAGGCCAGCAGGCGGTTGTTGTGATGCTTGAAGCCGCCCTGCGCCAGCAATTCGGCAGCGCCACGGGCACTGCCCTCCACCATCAGGCTGGCGGCCTGCTCGGCGATCTGCGCGATCTCGTCGGCCGCACGGTTGATCAGCTCGGTAAGGCGGGTACGGCTGGCCACCCGCTGGCCTAGCAATTCCTGGGCATGGCGACTGCTGGCGAAGCGGTAGGCCATCGGCTGCACCCATTCGGCCAGGGTGGCGCCGATATCTTCGGCGTACAGCCGGTCGATCACCGTCACGTAATCCAGCGCCAAGGCAAAGTCGAATTCCGGCGCATCGCAATGGCCAGCCAGCTTGCGCAGGATATCCACCGCGGCCAGGGGCTCACGCCGCGCGATAGCCTCGGTAGCAACGGCCAGCTCGCCATACCAGGCGCCGCGCCTGCCCTCGTCCGCACCGGCTTTCTGTTTGGCGGCAATCTGCTTGACCAGGCTGGCCGCATCGCTGCTGTGGCCGCTGTCGAACTGCATCAGCAAGATATAAAAGATGCTGCGGTAATCGAGATCAGCGGGTCGGCCGCCGCCAAAGCGCACCGCCCGGCCCAGGTAGTCATTGGCCAATTCCTTGTTGCCCAGGCTATAGGCAATCTGCCCGGCCTGCTGCAGGCGGCGCACGCTATGCGGGGTGATCTTGATCGCCTGTTCGGTGATATCGAGTGCATCGGCATAGCGCTCGTCGCTTACATACAGATCGGCCAGCTGGGTATACACCGGCAAGTATTGCAGATGCTGGCCGACGATATCGAGCATCGCCTTCTCGGCGGTGGCATGGTCGCCCTGACGCAAGGCCACCTTAGCGAGGCCCAGCTTGGCCCAGGCCGGATTACGGGTTTCGAGGATGCGTTGGTACATGCGCGCCGATTCGGCAAAGCGGCCCAGCCGGTACAGGGTATTGGCCGCGATGCGCACCACATCGGCCAGATAGGGCGTTTTTTGCTGCATGATCTGCTGCGCCTCTTTCAAGGCGCGGTTGAAATCATTGGCATTGAGCGCTTCGTAAATGTCGATCAAGGCCTCGCGCCGGGTAAAAGCGCGCTGGATGCGGTCGGACAACTCGCCAGTCTGCACCGGCTTGAGCATATAGTCGTCCGGCGTTTCCTCGGCCACGCCGATCACCCGCGCATAGCTGGCCTCGCCGGTCACCATCACGAAAATGGTCGAAATCGGCATGGCCTTGCGTTCGCGCATTTCCTCCAGCAAATCCTGCCCGGTTTCTTCCGAGTCGAAATGGTATTCGCACAGCACGATATCGTAGCGGCTCTCCAGCAGGCGCCGCCGCGCCTCAGCCACGCCCGATGCGGTATCGATCCGCCCGACGCCCAGCTCCTGCAATACATTACGCACCGACAGGCGGGTGCCGGACGACGGGTCGGCAATCAAGGCAGACAGGGAGCGCGCCATGGCGGTTTCTCAGTGAACCGGCTCGGGGGCAACCACGATGCCGTCTTCATCGGCATACAGCCACCAGCCAGGGGTAAAGGTAATGCCGGCAAAATGCACCGGCATGCCGCTACTTCCCTCGCCGCGCTTCACGCTCTTGCGCGGATGAGTGGCGAGCGCGCGGATGCCGACATCGAGCGCATTCAATTCCAGCGTATCGCGCACACAACCCCACACCACCAGGCCCGACCAGCCATGCTGCACCGCCAACTCCCCAAGCTGGCCACCCACCAGCGCACAACGCAGGCTGCCGCCGCCATCCACTACCAGCACCCGGCCGTGGCCCTCGGTTTCCAGGGTGCTGCGCACCAGGCTGTTGTCCTCGAATACCTTGAGTGTGGCAATCGGCCCGGCAAAGCAGGGACGCAAGCCAAAGTGCCGGAAGATCGGATCAGCCACCAGCAGGCGCTCGCCATGCTGGTCGCTCAGGTCGGTGGTATGAAAAGTCATGCAAGGCCCCGCGTTGATTGGTTGAAGAAGCAGCCGCAAGGAATATATTCGGCCCGCTTACGAGCCTAGCAAATCATCGAAGTACTGGCGTGGCGAATTGCTGCGCGGCGGGGGGGCGCGGCAGCGCCGCGAGGTTCAGGGCGAGCCATGTCCGCCTCGCCTTGTGTAGAAGCGGCTTGAGCCGCGATGGCGGGCGGCAGCCCTACGTCGCTAGATGCTCTTCTGTGCTTGCTACGGAGCGCCCTCTGCCCTCGATTGCGCCGAGCATCGCAGGCCAAGTCGGGAGAAGGCAAGGGGTGTTTGAGCCCGGAGGGCCGAGTTCCCGAGCCGCCGACTTGGGCGACGGCGTGGTTGTTGGGGCTTTAGCCCCTTACAACCACGGGTGCACCCCATTCGGGCGAAGGCCGCAGGGCAATTAAAGCGGCGCGTTTTGCGCCGAAAGTTCGACGTCGGCTTTTTGCGCCTGCGGCGCGGATGATTTGGAGCGGGTCCCGGCCCGCGGCCGGGGTACTTTCTTTTGCTTCGCCAAAAGAAAGTACCGAAAGAAAAGGCGACCCGACGGCCTCGCCCCGCTTCGCGGGGTTCCCTGCGCTCCTCGCAGCTC
>NZ_JAYRLZ010000118.1:0-12592 GCF_041904975.1 Chitinimonas sp.
CCGAAGAGCTGGAAATGGACGGCTCGGGCCGCATCCTGCTGTCGCCCACCCTGCGCCAATTCGCCAAGCTGGATAAATCGGTCGCCCTGGTCGGCCTTGGCAGCAAGTTCGAGTTGTGGGACGAGGCGCGCTGGCACGAGCAAACGGCGTCGGCGCTGGCAATGTCGCCGGCCGATATCGCCGCGCAACTGGATGGTTTCGTGCTGTGAGCGCGCCAGGTTTCACTCACCGCACGGTGCTGCTGACCGAAGCGGTGGACGCGCTGAATCTGCAGCCCGATGGCATCTATGTGGATTGCACCTATGGGCGTGGCGGGCACTCGCGCCTGATCCTGTCGCGTCTGGGGCCGAACGGCCGCCTGATCGCCTTCGACAAAGACCCGCAGGCGGTGGCCGATGCCGCCACCATCACCGATCCGCGCTTTTCCATCGTTCACGAGCCCTATGCCGCCTTTGCCAGCGGCCTCGATGGGCTGGGCATCGACAAGGTTGATGGCGTGCTGATGGATCTGGGCGTTTCTTCCCCGCAGATCGACGATGGTAGCCGCGGCTTCAGCTTCCGCTTCGACGCGCCGCTCGATATGCGCATGGACACAAGCCGCGGCCAGACCGCCGCGGACTGGCTGGCAGTGGCCGAACAGGCCGAAATCACAGAGGTGATACGCGATTATGGCGAAGAACGGTTTGCTAAACAGATTGCAGGCGCGATTGTTGCGGCTAGGCTCGAAAACCCGATTGTCAGCACCCGGCAGCTTGCCGCGCTCGTGGCAAAGACCGTCCGCACCCGCGAGCCGGGGCAGGACCCGGCGACACGTACCTTCCAGGCTATACGGATTTACATCAATCGCGAGCTTGAAGAGCTCTCGCTGACCCTGCCGCAAATCATGCCGCGCCTCAATGCGGGTGGCCGGCTGGCGGTGATCGCCTTTCATTCGCTGGAAGATCGCATCGTCAAACGCTTTATGGCCGATTGCGCCAAGGCCGACAAGCTGCCCAGCCGCCTGCCGGTGCGTGCTGCCGATATCGGTGAAGCACCGCTCAAACTGGTCGGCAAGGCAAGCCGCCCCAGCGAGGCAGAAGTGCAGGACAACCCGCGCGCGCGCAGCGCCATTTTACGGGTGGCCGAACGTACCGGAGCCGCAGCATGACCCGGCTCAATCTCTTGCTGCTATTCGTGGTGATCGCCTGTGCACTCGGGGTTGTGACCTCGCAGCACAAGGCGCGCCATGCCTATATCGAACTGCAGAAGGCGCAGGGCGAGGCGCGGCGGCTCGATGTGGAATGGGGCCAGTTGCAGCTGGAACAAAGCACCTGGGCCACCCATTCGCGTATCGAAAAGGAAGCGAGCAGCCGCCTTGGCATGAAGGTGCCCGACGCGGCCCATATCCGTATTCCACCGGCGCGGGTGGCGAACTGATATGACTTACTCGGCAATGTCCGCTCCGGTGGTGAAATTGCAGAGCTGGCGTGCCTGGCTGGTGCTGGGCGCCCTGGTGGCGCTGTTTTTGCTGCTGATCGGCCGCGCCACCTATCTGATGGGCTACAAGGAAGAGTTCCTGCGCGAGCAGGGCAATGCCCGCTTTACCCGCCGCCTGACCCAGGAAGCCAATCGCGGCATGATTACCGACCGCAATGGCGATCCGCTGGCGATTTCCACCCCGGTGCAGTCGATCTGGGCCAGCCCCTCCGATATGGAACCGCTCAGCGCCCGCCAGCTGGCCGACTTGGCGCGCAACCTGGAATTGCCGGTAGAGGAAGTGCGTCGCAAGCTGGCCGACAAGAATCGCGAATTCGTGTTCCTGCGCCGGCAAATGCCGCCAGACAAGGCACAGCGCGTGCTGGCGCTGGGTATTCCCGGTATTTCCAAGCAGGCCGAATATCGCCGTTACTACCCGACCGGTGAAGTAACGGCACATATCATTGGATTCACCGGCATCGACAACAAGGGCCAGGAAGGCTTCGAGCTGACGCGCGAGGCCATGCTGGCCGGCAAGGCTGGCAGCCGCCAGGTGATCCGCGATCGCCGTGGTTATATCGTCGAAGACATTGCCAGCATCGAAAAGCCGCGCGACGGCCAGACCCTGACCCTGTCGATCGACAGCAAGATCCAGTACCTGGCCTATCGCGAGCTTAAAAAAGCGGTGGACGATCACAAGGCCAAGGGCGGCGGCATCGTGGTGCTGGACGCCCGCACCGGCGAAGTGCTGGCGCTGGCCAATATGCCCAGTTTCAACCCGAACAACCGCGAAAAGCTCGATCCTGCCTCGCGGCGTAACCGGGCGCTGACCGATACCTATGAGCCGGGCTCCACCATGAAGCCGTTCACCGTGTCGGCAGCCCTGGAGACCGGCACGGTCAATCCGCTGTCCATGGTCGATACCGGCAACGGTTCCTATGCCATCGGACCGAACATCATCCACGACACCCATCCGCATGGCCGGATCACCGTGGAGCAAGTGATCCAGATGTCCAGCAATATCGGCACCTCCAAGTTGCAGCTGGGCATGGAACGCGAACACCTCTGGCAGTTCTACGACAGCCTCGGCTTTGGCCAGCAGCCTCGCTCGGGTTTCCCCGGCGAGGCAACTGGCCGTTTGCGCCCCTGGAAAAACTGGGTGCCGATCGACCAGGCCACCATGTCCTACGGCCATGGCATCTCGGTAAGCCTGTTGCAGATCGCTCGTGCCTACCAGATCTTTGCCGGCGACGGCGTGGTGCGGCCGATCAGCTTTCAGCGCCTGGTGGCGCCGCTGCCGGGCAAGCAGATCCTCAAGCCGGAAACCGCCCAAGCCATGCGCAAGATGCTGGAGATGGTCACCCAACCGGGCGGCACCGCCCTGAAGGCGCGGGTGGTCGGCTACCGGGTCGGCGGCAAGACCGGCACCGCCTACAAGCCGGAAGCCGGTGGCTACAACCTGAGCAAATACGTCGGCTCCTTTGTCGGCATCGCGCCGATGTCCGATCCGCATCTGATCGTCGCGGTGATGATCGACGAGCCATCCAATGGCAAGCATCTCGGTGGCGATGTGGCCGCGCCGGTATTCAGCGCTGTGGTGGCGGGCAGCCTGCGCATGCTGGGCGTGCCGCCGGATGCACCGCAAAACCTGCCGCTACCCGATGATGTGGCCGCTGCCGTCAAGGAGGAAATGTGAAGCCAGCCAGCTGGAAACTGCCTGCCCTGGATTGGTCGGCCATCGATGCCGTGGCGGCCGGACGCCGTATTGTTGCCGATAGCCGGCAACTGGCGCCGGGCGACTGCTTCATTGCCTATCGCGGCGAATATGCCGATGGCCGCAGCCATATTCCGGCTGCCATCGCAGCTGGCGCTGGCGCCGTGCTGTGGGAGGCGGAGGAGTTTGTCTGGCAGGGCGACTGGGCCGTGCCCAATCTGCCGCTGCCCGCTTTGCGTGACCTGGCCGGCATTGTTGCCGCCCATTTGCTTGGCAACCCCAGCCAGGCAATGTTCAGCGTCGGCGTCACCGGCACCAATGGCAAGACCAGCTGCGCCCACTGGCTGGCCCAGGCCTTCGGCCTGCTTGGTCATCAGGCTGCGCTGATCGGCACCATAGGCTACGGCTTTATCGACCAGCTGGCGGATGCCAGCCATACCACCCCCGACGCGGTGCGCCTGCAGAATCTGCTGGCCAGCTACCGCGCTGCCGGCGCCAGCCATCTGTGCATGGAAGTCAGCTCGCATGGTCTGGAGCAAGCGCGCGCCCACGGCGTGGCCTTTGATGCCGCCATCTTCACCAATCTGAGCCGCGACCATCTCGACTATCACGGCAGCATGGCCGCCTATGCCGCCGCCAAGCGCCGCCTGTTCGACTGGGAAGGCCTGCAGCATGCCGTCATCAATGCCGACGATCCCTTCGGAGCACAGATGCAGGCCGAGCTGCCGCGTGATGTGGCGCTGGGTTATGGCGCGACTGCCGGTGAATTGCGCGCCGAGCGCATCGACACCAGCCTGGCTGGCTTGCGTCTCGATATCGCCTCGCCCTGGGGCCGCCTGGAACTGAGCAGTCCGTTGATCGGCCGCTTCAATGCCTACAACCTGCTGGCTTGTCTTGGCGTGCTGCTGCGCAGCGGCGTGGCGCCCGATCAGGCCGTGGCGGTGCTCGGCCAGATCGAATCGGCCAAGGGGCGTATGCAAAGGCTGGGTGGCGGCCATTTGCCGCTGGTGATTGTTGACTACGCCCACACACCGGATGCGCTGGAAAAAGCGCTGGAAACCGTGCGCGACATCCTGCCGGCCAAGGGGCGGCTGTATTGCGTATTCGGCTGTGGCGGCGACCGCGATCGCGGCAAGCGCCCCTTGATGGGCCAGATTGCCTGCCGGCTGGCCAATACGGTGATCATCACCAGCGATAACCCGCGCACCGAAGACCCGAAGATGATCATCCGCGACATCGTCGACGGCGTGGATGGTGCCACCGCCGACATTCAGCAGCATGGCGACTACAGCGTGGAGAGCGACCGTGCCCGTGCCATCCATTCCGCCATCGAGCTGGCCCAGTCCGGCGATGTGGTGCTGATTGCCGGCAAGGGCCATGAGGAATACCAGGAGGTGAACGGTGTGAGAGCGCCGTTCAGCGATGTGCAACATGCCTCGGCTGCGCTGGCAGCCTGGAAACCGATTTGATGAACCCTATGATGCTGACTCTCGCCCAGGCTGCGATGGCGCTCGACTGCACGGTTCGTGGTGCCGGCGATATCGCGTTTGCGCGGGTGTCGACCGATAGCCGCGATATCCGGCCGGGCGACTTGTTCGTCGCGCTGCGCGGCGAGCGTTTTGACGGCCATGACTTTGTCGCCGATGTGCTGGCACGCGGCGCCGCCGCTGCCATGGTGGAGGCCGATCATCCGGCGCTGGCGCAGCTGCCGGCCGATACACCCTTGCTGGAAGTGATCGACACCACCGCCGCGCTGGGTCGCCTGGCGGCGCGCTGGCGCGACCGTTTCGATGGCCTCACCGTGATCGGGGTAACCGGCTCCAGCGGCAAGACCACCCTGAAGCAGATGATCCATGCGGTCTTGCAGAACGCCCATGGTGCCGATGCGGTACTGGCTACCGAGGGTAATCTGAATAACCAGATCGGCATGCCGCTGACGCTGCTGCGGCTCAATGCCGGCCATCGCTATGCGGTGATCGAGATGGGCATGAACCATTTCGGCGAGATCGACTATCTGACCCGGCTGGCCCGCCCCGATGTGGCGGTGATCAATAACGCCGGCACCGCCCATATCGAATTTCTCGGCTCGCGCCAGGGCATCGCCCAGGCCAAGGGCGAGATTTTCGCCGGGCTCGCGGATGACGGTGTGGCGGTGATCAATCTCGATGACGATTTTGCCGGCTACTGGCAAGGCCTCAATCCGGGCCGGCGCATTGTCGGCTTCGGGCTGAGCCAGGGGGCATTGCACGCCGAGTCGGTCGAAACCGATACCTTGAGCAGCCGCTTTACCCTGTGTGCGCCAGATGGTCAGGCCAGCGTGAGTCTGCCCACGCCGGGCCTGCACAATGTGCGCAATGCGCTGGCTGCTGGCGCAGTCTGCCATGCGCTTGGCCTGCCGGTTGCTGCCATCGCTAGCGGTCTGGCGCACTACCAGGGCGCCAAGGGGCGGCTGCAGCAAAAGCGCACGGCAGCCGGCGCCTTGCTGATCGATGACAGCTACAACGCCAACCCCGATTCGGTGCGCGCCGCCATCGATGTGCTGGCGCGCTTGCCTGGCCAGCGCTGGCTGGTGCTGGGCGATATGGGCGAACTCGATGATCTGGAAAACCGCCATCGCGATATCGGCCGCTATGCCGCCAGTCAGGGCCTGAGCGGCTTTTACGCCGTCGGCACCCAGATGCGCCATGCGGTGGAAGCCTATGGCGCAGGTGCCCGCTGGTTCGATAGCCATGCAGCGCTGGCCGAGGCGCTGGCGCCGCAGCTCGGTGCCGAGAGCGCCGTGCTGGTGAAGGGCTCCCTATTCATGGGCATGGCGCGGGTGGTGGATGCATTGATCGCCAGCAATGGCAAGGAAGGGGCCTGATATGTTGCTATGGCTGGCCAATCATCTTGGCGAATCGATCCGTGCCTTCAATGTGTTCGGCTATATCACCCTGCGCGCGGTGCTGGCCACCATGACCGCGCTATTCATCAGCTTTCTGCTCGGCCCCTGGGTGATCCGCAAGCTGACCGAGCTGAAGGTTGGTCAGTCGGTGCGCGACGACGGCCCGCAGACCCATCTGGTCAAGGCCGGCACCCCCACCATGGGCGGTACCTTGATCCTGCTGTCTATCGGCCTCACCACCCTGCTGTGGGCCGACCTGAGCAACCGCTATGTGTGGACGGTGCTGGGCGTGACCTTGGGCACCGGCATCATCGGCTTTATCGATGACTACAAGAAGGTGGCGCTGAAGAACCCCAAGGGCCTGTCGGCGCGGCAAAAGCTGTTCTGGCAGAGCGCCATCGCCCTGCTGGCCGGCGGATTCCTGGCCAATACCGCCACCTTGCCGGCCAATACCGAATTCATCGTGCCCTTCTTCAAGCACATTGCCTACCCGTTTGGCAGCGTCGGCTTCATGGTGCTGACCTATTGCGTGATTGTCGGCACCAGCAATGCGGTGAACCTCACCGACGGTCTCGATGGCCTGGCCATCATGCCCACCGTGATGGTGGGCGGGGCGCTGGCGATCTTTGCCTATGTGGCCGGCAATGCCAAATTCGCCGCCTATCTATTGCTGCCGCATATCCCCGGCGCCGGCGAGCTGGCGGTGTTCTGCGCCGCCATCGGCGGAGCGGGCCTGGGCTTTCTGTGGTTCAACGCCTACCCGGCCGAAGTCTTCATGGGCGACGTCGGCGCCCTGGCACTCGGTGCGGCGCTGGGCACCGTTGCCGTGATCGTGCGCCAGGAGATCGTGCTGTTCATCATGGGCGGCGTGTTCGTGGTGGAAGCGCTGAGCGTGATGATCCAGGTCGCCAGCTTCAAGCTCACCGGCAAACGGGTATTCCGCATGGCGCCCCTGCATCACCACTACGAACTCAAGGGCTGGAAAGAAACGCAGGTGGTGGTGCGCTTCTGGATCATCACCATGCTGCTGGTGCTGGCCGGGCTGGCAACGCTGAAGCTGCGTTAAGCCGCGTGAAATGTGAAATGTGATTCGGCGCTACGCGCCATTGGTGAAACGTGAGGTGGAAGGTGATGGAAGCGATAGTGCAGCAACATGACGCGGGCACCCTGGCTTACTCAGGCCTAGGCGGCCGGTTCGCGCACGTTTCACCTTTCACCTTTCACCTTTCACCCGGGAGCGATGCATGAGCTGGCAGAACAGACATATCACCGTGGTTGGCCTCGGCGCCACCGGCCTGTCGGCTGCACGCTGGCTGGCACGCCATGGCGCCATCGTCACCGTGGCCGACAGCCGCGACGAGCCGCCCGGCCTTGCCGAGCTGCAAGCGGCCTTGCCGCAGGTTCCGGTCAAGCTGGGCGCGTTTACCAGCACCACCTTTGCCGGTGCCGAGTTCCTGATCGTCAGCCCCGGCGTGCCGCTGGCCGAGCCGCAGATCCAGACCGCCATTGCCCGTGGTATCGATGTGTTCGGCGATATCGAGCTGTTTGCGCGCGCCCATGCCGCCAGCAAGTCGCGCGCCAAGATCATTGCCATTACCGGCTCCAACGGTAAGTCCACCGTCACCAGCATGGTTGGCGCCATGTGCGAGGCAGCCGGCCTCACCACCATCGTGGCCGGCAATATCGGCCTGCCGGTGCTCGATGCCTTGAGCGCAGTGGAAACCGAAGCGCAGCCGCAGCCTGATGTGTGGGTGCTGGAGCTGTCGAGCTTCCAGCTGGAGTCCACCTTCAGCCTGACACCCGATGCCGCTGCAGTACTGAACCTGAGCGAAGACCATCTCGACCGCTACCCGTCGATGCTGCACTACGCCTCGGCCAAGGCACGCATCTTCGAGGGCTTGGGCGCCATGGTGCTCAATCGCGAAGATGGCTACTGCCGCGGCATGGCCCGTCCCGGTCGTCAGGTGTTCTGGTTCGGCTTGGATGCACCGCGCAGCCCAACGGAATATGGCCTGCGCGCCTTCGGCGCCGGGCGCGAGCTGGTCTGCGGCGACTTTACCCTGTTGCTGTCATCCGAATTGCCGGTGGCCGGTCTGCACAATGCCGCCAATGCCCTGGCCGCTCTGGCGCTGACCCGCGCCATCGGCCTGCCCACCCTGCCGCTGGTATCGGCGCTGAAGCGCTTCAAGGGCCTGCCGCACCGGGTGGAGTTCGTCGCAACGGTGGCGGGTGTCGATTACTACGACGATTCCAAAGGTACCAATGTTGGCGCCACCGAAGCGGCGCTCAAAGGCATGGGCCAGCCGGTGGTACTGATCGCCGGCGGCGACGGCAAGGGCCAGGATTTCTCGCCGCTGGCTGAGGCTTGCCGCAATAAATGCCGCGCCGTGGTGCTGATCGGCCGCGACGCACCGCAGATCAAGGCGGCGCTGGCTGGCACCGGCGTCAAGCTGATCGATGCAGCCTCCATGGAGGAAGCGGTCAGCCTGGCGGCAGGCGAAGCACAAAGCGGCGATGCCGTGCTGATGTCGCCGGCCTGCGCCAGCCTCGATATGTTCAAGAACTATGCCCACCGCGCAGAAGTATTCGTGGCTGCGGTCAAGAGTCTGAAAGGCTAGCGCCCGCCGTGTTCTACAACGCCATCCGCCGCCGCCCCAGCATGCTCGGCTATGACCAGTCCCTGGTCTGGTCGGTGCTGCTGCTGCTCGCCATCGGCCTGGTGATGGTGTATTCGGCCTCGATTGCGGCGGCCGAGGTGGACAAGGACACCGGATTCCGCTCGACCTATTTCCTGGTGCGCCACGGTGTTTTTCTCGCCATCGGCCTGTCGGCAGCGTTTATCGCCTTCCAGGTGCCGATCCGGATCTGGCAGCAATACGCTCCCTATCTGTTCCTGATCGGCGGCGCCTTGCTGGTTACCGTGCTGATCCCGCATATCGGTCGCGAGGTGAATGGCTCCAAGCGCTGGCTGAGCCTGTTCGTGGTGAACTTCCAGCCATCGGAGGCGATGAAGTTCTTCGTGGTGCTGTATGCCGCCGACTACACGGTGCGCAAGGCCGCCTATATGCACAGCCTGGTGAAGGGCTTTTTTCCCATGTTCACCGTGATGCTGTTCACCGGCGCCCTGCTGCTGAGCGAACCGGACTTCGGCGCCCTGACGGTGATCACCGCCATTGCCATGGGCACCCTGTTCCTCGGCGGCTTTGACTGGCGGCTGTTTGCCGGTCTGGTGGTGATGCTGCTGCTCGGTTTTGTCGGCTTTATCCTGATTTCGCCGTACCGGATGGCGCGGGTGGTCGGCTTTATGGACCCGTTCAAGGACCCGTACGGAAAGGGCTACCAGCTCAGCCACAGCCTGATCGCCTTCGGCCGTGGCGAATGGACCGGGGTTGGCCTCGGCGGCTCGGTGGAAAAACTCAGCTACCTGCCGGAAGCGCATACCGACTTCTTGATGGCCATCATCGCCGAAGAGTTCGGCTTCGTTGGCGTCGCCCTGGTGGTGGTGCTGTTCGCCTGGCTCACCTGGCGCGCCTTCGCCATCGGCATGCAGGCCGCCAAGCTGGAGCGCGCCTACGCATCCTTGGTCGCCAAGGGCATCGGAATCTGGATCGGCGTGCAGTCCATCATCAATATGGGCGTGAATATGGGCCTGTTGCCCACCAAGGGCCTCACCCTGCCCCTGCTCTCCTTCGGCGGCTCCGGCATCCTGGCCAATCTGGTGGCGTTGGCGGTGCTGCTGCGGGTGGATTGGGAAAACCGCCAACTCATGCGGGGGTACTCGGTATGAACGCGGTGAAACGTGAAAGGTGAAATGTGAAACGTAGTGCAGTGAAGGTTCAGCGGGCAGTGAGCTTGGACGCGGGCGCAAAGGATTGCGCATGCGTGTTCCCGGCTGCACGCACCTTTCACCTTTCACGTTTCACCTTTCACTTTTCGCGCCTCACGCATCACCTCTCACGCTTCACCGTTCGCAATCAGCGCGAGGTGCCGTTCCAATGACCGCGCCGCGCACCATCCTCATCATGGCTGGCGGTACGGGCGGCCATATCTTCCCGGCACTGGCGGTGGCGAAAGAACTGGCCCAGCGCGGCTGGAACATCGTCTGGCTGGGCGCCCGTGGAAAGATGGAGGCTGAATTGGTGCCCAAGCATGGTTTTCCGATCGCCCTGTTGCCTATCGGTGGGGTGCGCGGCCAAGGCCTGGTGCGCAAATTGGTGCAACCGCTGGAGCAGGCGCGGGCGCTGGTCATGGCGCTTGCGGTGATGCTCAAGCATCGCCCCGCTGCGGTAATCGGTTTTGGCGGCTTTACCGGCTTTGCCGGTGGCCTCGCCGCCCGCTTGCTGGGCAAGCCTCTGGTCGTGCATGAACAGAATTCGGTAGCCGGCCTTACCAACAAGGTGCTGGCACGCTTTGCCCGCCGGGTACTGGTCGGCTTTCCATCAGCGTTTGCCGGTCGTGGCGAGCTGGTCGGCAATCCGGTGCGCAGCGATATCAGTGCCTTGCCGGCCCCGGCCGAGCGCTTTGCCGAGCGCAGTGGCCCGCTGCGGGTGCTGGTGGTGGGCGGCAGCCTTGGCGCCGCTGCACTCAATGAAGTGGTGCCGCAGGCGCTGGCGCTGCTGCCCGAGGCGCAGCGGCCGCTGGTTACTCACCAGGCTGGCAGCAAGCATGTGGATGTATTGCGCGAGCACTATGCCGCCGCTGGCGTCACCGCCGATTGCGTGCCTTTCATTGACGATATGACCCGCGCCTACCGTGATGCCGACTTGCTGATCTGCCGCGCCGGTGCCTTGACCTTGGCCGAGCTGGCTGCAGCCGGCGTCGGCGCCATCCTGGTGCCTTTTCCGTTTGCGGTGGACGACCACCAGACCGGCAATGCCGCCTATCTGGCCGATGCCGGCGCCGCCATCCTGATTCAACAGCGCGCGCTGACCGCCCAATGGCTGGCAGACCGCTTGCGCGAGCTGGACCGTAATCGCCTCCTCGCCATGGCCGAGGCGGCACGTAGCCGGGCACTGCCGGACGCCACACGTTCGGTGGCCGACATAGTCGAACAAGTGGCGAGGTGAAACGTGAAACGTGACTCTTTGCCAGGCAACTTCGGTGAAACGTGGGGTAGCTGCGCGGCCAAGCCGCGCCACCGTTCACGTTTCACTTTTCACCTTTCACAGGTGTTCAGATGAAACACAAGGTAAAACGCATTCATTTCGTGGGCATAGGCGGCGCCGGCATGAGCGCCATCGCCGGCGTGCTGCTCGATCTGGGTTATGAGATTTCCGGCTCTGACCTGAGCGAATCCACGGTGACCGCCCAGCTCAAGGCGGCTGGCGCCATCATCCATCTCGGCCACGACGCCGCCTGGCAGCACGATGCCGATGTGGTGGTCACCTCGACCGCGGTGAAGGCCGACAATCCGGAAGTGCTGGCCGCCAAGGCACGCGGTGTGCCGGTGATTCCGCGCGCCATGATGCTGGCCGAGCTACTGCGCTTCCGCCAGGGCATTGCGGTGGCCGGCACCCATGGCAAGACCACCACCACCAGCATGATCGCCACCACCCTGATGGAGGCCGGCCTCGATCCGACCTATGTCATCGGCGGCAAGCTCAATGCTGCCGGCACCGGCGCCAGGCTGGGCAAGGGCGATTTCATCGTGGTGGAAGCGGACGAATCGGATGCGTCCTTCCTGTTCCTGCAACCGATCCTGGCGGTGGTCACCAATATCGACGCCGACCATATGGATACCTATGGCCATGATTTCGACAAGCTCAAGCAGGCTTTTGTCGACTTCCTCAGCCATCTGCCCTTCTACGGCCGTGCCGTGCTGTGCATCGATGATGCGAATGTGCGCAGCATCATCCCCGCGGTGGTCAAGCCGATCACCACCTATGGCGTCAGCGCAGATGCCGATATGCGCGCCGAGAATATCGAGGCGCTGCCCGGCGGCCGCATGCGCTTTGACGCTGTCTGGCAGAACGGCTATCAGCACCGCCTGGCGATCGAATTGAATGCAGCCGGTCACCACAATGTGCTGAATGCCCTGGCGACCATCGCCGTGGCGGTGGAAGTCGGTTCCGACGAAGCCGCCATTGCCAAGGCGCTCGGCGCCTTCGGGGGCGTGGGCCGGCGCTTCCAGCGCTATGGCGAGGTGGCCTTGCCCGCCGGTGGCAGCGCGCTGGTGATCGACGACTATGGTCACCACCCGGTGGAAATGGCGGCAACCCTGGCAGCGGTGCGCGGCGCCTACCCGGAAAAACGCTTGCTGCTGGCCTTCCAGCCGCACCGCTACACCCGTACCCGCGACTGCTTCGAAGACTTTGCCAAGGTGCTGTCCAGTGTCGACGCCCTGGTGCTGACCGAGGTGTATGCCGCCGGCGAAGCGCCGATCGTGGCCGCAGATGGCCGCGCCCTGGCCCGCGCGATACGCGTGCATGGCAAGGTCGAGCCCTTGTTTGTCGAGGATATGAGCGAATTGCCTCAGGCCATTGTGGAACACGCAAAAGACGGTGACGTGATCGTCACCATGGGCGCCGGCTCGATTGGCG
>NZ_JAYRLZ010000428.1:0-2227 GCF_041904975.1 Chitinimonas sp.
GGAAATGGCGGTGCGGGCACTGGAGCTGGGCGCAGTGGATGTGGTGCCCAAGCCCACCCTCGATATCGAACGCGGCATGAACCAGTATGCCGACGAGTTGCGCCAGAAGCTGCGCGATGCGGCGCGCACCAAGCCGCGCCAGCTGGTGCAATTGGCCACCGCCTCGCTCAATACCGACAGCGTGCTGGAAAAGCGCAGCCGCCCTGCCCTCGCTGCCACCGAAAAGCTGATAGCCATCGGTTCGTCCACCGGCGGCACCGAGGCGCTCAAGGTGGTGCTGACTGCACTGCCGGCCGACTCTCCGGCGCTATTGATCACCCAGCATATGCCGGAAGCGTTTACCCGCTCGTTTGCGGCAAGGCTGGATGGCATGTGCCGCATTTCGGTCAAGGAAGCCGAGCACGGCGAGCGGGTACTGCCAGGGCACGCCTATGTGGCGCCGGGTCACTCGCATCTCTTGCTGGCGCGCAGCGGCGCCAACTATGTGGTGGAGCTGAGCCAGGGGCCGCCGGTAAACCGCCACCGCCCCAGCGTGGATGTGCTGTTCCGCTCGGTGGCCAATGTGGCCGGCATCAATGCACTGGCGGTAATCCTTACCGGCATGGGCAAGGATGGCGCCATGGGCATGAAGGAATTGCATGATCTCGGCTGCTGGACCATCGCCCAGGATGAGGCCAGCTGCGTGGTGTTCGGCATGCCCAAGGAGGCAATCGCCACTGGCGGCGTCAGCGAAGTATTGCCGCTGGACAAGATCGGGCCGGCGCTGGTGACAAAGCTGGCCAAGCTCGGGCATGGCACGCGGGTGTAATGCTTGCTTGGGCGAGGCGTTTGGGTCCGGATACTTGATGTATCAAACACGCTGACCAACCCAAGGCTCTTTGCGTATCGCAGGAGCGGGCCATGCCCGCGAATCGCACCGCCATCGCGGGCATGGCCCGTTCCTGCCTGCCGCCCCTTACTGCGGTGCTGCTGACTCGCGCTGCAGGGCCGCCAGATGGCCGGCGATATCGAGCCCCTCGTCATACAGGGCCGATATGCGGGTGGCGGTATTGCGCAGCAGGGTGGAAACCACTTCTTCCTGGCGAACCGTGAGGCCCAGGCTGGGAAAGGTCACCTCGATCTCGTTGAGCAGATTGTCCAGCACCAGCTCGGTCTGGCTGCGATGCGCCGCATGGCGGCGGGCGATATCCTGCAAGGCCGCTTCGGCGTCGCGGTACAACCGCGCGTGCATCTGCTCGCGCGCTACCAGCGCCAGGGTCGCCTGCAGGGCATTGAGCCGACTTTCGCAGCCTTCGGCGATCAGGGCCAGGTTGTCGCGCATGCGCCCGGTCAGCTCGGCATCATGCACCGGCATGTTCTTGATCAGCAGGGTAAGGCCGCCATAGTGATAAGCCGACTGCCGGCCAAGACTCATGATGCGATCACCCTCGGACAGTTTTTCCAGCACGCCGGCTTCCACCGGGGTGAGTGGCCCTGCCTGGCTGCGGCCGTAGGTCGCGTCAGGCGTTTGCAAGCGGATACAGGCTTGCAGGCCGTATTCGGCACAGCCGGCCAGCACTGCGCTGGCCAGCGCGGGCAAATCGTTGCAGGCGAAGCTGCGCTTGAGGGTGCTGATCACCCCGCCCAGCTCGCTGGCCGAGGTCATGGCGGTCATGGCCACCCGGAAGGCGCTCTCTACGCTATCGGCGAGGCGGCGCCGTTCCGCCACGTTTTTCAGGGTGACGGCCACCTTGGCCCGCAACTCATCGGGCGAGGGCGGCTTGCCGATAAAGTCTTCACCGCCGGCATCGTAGGCCGCCAGCCGGTCCGCCAGGTTCAGCTCGGCGGAGACAAACACCACCGGCACATCGGCCAGCGCTGGCTCGGCTTTCAGGCGGCGGCAGGCCTCATAGCCGTCGATGCCCGGCATGCGGATATCCATCAGCACCAGGCTGGGTTGCTCGGCCAGGGCACATGCCACAGCGGCCTCGCCATCCATGGCCTCGACGATCCGGTACAAGCCCTTCAATGCCGAAGTGGTAAGCAGGCGCGGCAGCGGGTCGTCATCGACCACCAGTACGGTAGGTAAATCAGGCATGGCCTAGCCTTTCATGCAGGGTGAGCTGCGAATGGCGCATGACCGGCATTGCGGCCGCGCGACCCGTTACGTGACATCTGCCTGGACCTGCACCTCGATCTGGTCCAACAGCTGCATGGCCGTATTGAACTCGAAGTTGTCGACCAGTTG
>NZ_JAYRLZ010000119.1:0-12463 GCF_041904975.1 Chitinimonas sp.
CCACCGCCGCCTGGTAGCCTGTGCCCAGCAGCGTTGGGCGTAACGTCAGCTGGCCGTTGCCCAGGCCATAGTCGAGATCGCCCCAGCCCCACAGGCTGCCATCGAGCTTGATGCCGAGGCTCTGGTGATTGCCGGCCGAGATCGCCTTGAAGCCGCTGCCGATCTGCACCGGCTTGCTGACAAAGGTAGCACCGCTACCATCACCCACCTGCCCGTATTCGTTATTGCCCCAGGCCCACAGCGAGCCATCGGGCTTGAGCGCCAGATTATGGTTAAGGCCGGCAGCAATACGGCTAAAGCCGCTGCCGACCAGCACGGCAGTCGGGCTGCCGCTTTGCTCGCCAGTAGTCCCGCCCGATCCGAGCTGACCATATTGATTGCTGCCCCAGGCCCACAGGCTGCCATCGCGCTTGAGCCCCAGGCTATGGCTATCGCCACCCGCTGCCATGGCATAGTCGCCGCCGATCCGGGTGGCTTGGTAGCGATGCTCGAAGCTGCCGTCGCCGATCTGCCCGGCCCAGTTCACCCCCCAGGCCCACAAGCCGCCCTCACGATCGATGGCGAGCGAATGGTTGTAGCCGGCCGCCAACTGGGCATACACCCCGCTCAGCAATACCGGTGAGCTGCGACTATTGGACTTGCTGCCGTCGCCAAGCTGGCCAAGGGTATTCGCGCCCCAGGCCAGCGCGCGGCCATCGGGCAGCAGGGCCAGCGCATGGTCGCCACCGGCAGCCAGAACGCCTTGCGGCAAAGGCGTGCGCCCCCAGCCACCCGACACCGGCTGCGGCCGGCTGGCATACAGCGTTCGGCCAAGGCCCAGCTGCCCGCTGCTGTCATCGCCCCACGACCACAGCTGACCATTGGCATCGACGGCATAGCTGGAGCCGGCCGAGGAGGTAGCGATGGCTGGTGGTGCCGCACCGGCACTAACTGACAGCAAAACCGCATGGATACACAAACCGACTATTTTGCCCCGATACATGGCAGCGCCTCCCCAACCATTCAGCCAGACCAGCTACCCAGTCTAGCCGAGGCCGCTGCAGCACAAAGGCGCGACCGACCAAGGTCGGTCCAAGCTATAGGCCCCCATCCGGATCGGGAAGCTGAGCCAGCATGGCCTAGGCTCTGTTGACATTTTGTCGGCGGATCGCGTTTCGTCGGAAAACCGCCGTGTGCAAGGCATCGCACGCGCAGCGTAGTCATCTACGTCAGCGTGCGACAACGCAGCAAACGGCGGTTTTCCGACGAAACCCACAGGGCCGGGTCGATTTTTGCGGCAAGGCTGCGTTGTCATTCGCTGACATGGCCCGCCATGCGACGCTCGTCCCGCCTTGCTTTGCCGTAAAACTCGACCCGGCGCGACCGTCGACAAATCGTCAACAGAGCCAGGCACGTTCGCATGGTTCAAACGCCTATTTTCGCCGCAGGCCATCGTGGACAACGCGCAACAATGTTTGCCGGCGATCATTGCTCAATTCCCAGAACATCGCGCCACCCAGGCCCAGGCGGCGAAGCAGCTGCAGTTTGGCCTTCACCGATTGCGGGTCTTCATAGCTGATGAATTCGCTCCCCTCGGCCTTGAACAGATAGGGCACTTGCGCAGCCTGGCTCCACCGGCGGACAAAACCCTGCTTGCCGATAAACTGTTCCTCGATGCGCGAATAGTCCAGCGCACCATCACCGTCACCTTTGGCCTGACAATCCTGATACAGACCATCACCCTGGCACGCCTTCCACCAGTAGCCATAAAACGGTAGCCCCAGCACGATCTTGCCGGCCGGCACGCCTGCTTGGCGATACAGCTTAAGCGCACCTTCCACATTCAACAGCAGAGACGCGTCGGCACGTCGATTGGCCGGGTCGTGGCGCAATGGAGCCAGGTGCCCGGCGTACGCATTCCATGGGCCATTGAAGTCGTAGCTCATCAGGTTTACCCAGTCGAGCTCGGCCGCCGCCGCCGCCATTTCGGTATTGTCGAGCCAGCGCTGACTGGCGCCGGTGGCGCCAGTCAGTAGCAGATGCCGTCGCTGGCGTTGGCCCTCCCGGTCAAGCGCCTGACGCAAGGATCGCAACAGCAGCGTGTAGTTCTGCTTGTCGACCGGGCGCTCGACATTACCGGCATTGCCGCCGGCGACCGGGAATTCCCAATCGATATCGAGGCCATCAAAGCCACCCTCGCGCATCAGCGTTACCGCACTGGCGGCAAAACGTGCGCGCGACGTTTCGGACAAAGACACATCAGAAAAATGCGCCGAGCCGGTCCAGCCGCCGATTGACAGCAAAGTTCTGAGATGGGGATAACGCTGCCGTAGCGCTTGCAGCTGTTCGAGGCGCTGCGCGGTGGCTGAATCCATCCCTGTGCGCCCCCAGGCGGCCACGCCATCTTCAATACCGGCAAAGGCGTAGATCAGATGGGTCAATTTATCGGCCGGAATATCGCTGACGGCGTACTGGCGCTGTTCGGCACCCTCACCAAAAAAATAGGCAACGATCTTGTAACTGGCCTCGGCTGGCGAGGTCAGCAATATGCTGATTGCCAGCAGCCGCAACAAAGTGGATTTCATGTGGACTTACCCCATTCGCCTGAAATGCGTACAAGGAGAGCCTACGGCATGTTAATGCAATACCGCAACCATACCACTTTAAAGTATTAGCCGTCGCCCAGCCTGGCCTGCCGGGCAGCCCGGCGCCGCTCGGCAAAGAAATCCTTCAACTGCTGGCTGGCATCGGACGCCAGCAAGCCGGATTCAAGCCGGGTATGGTGATTGAGGTTGGGGAAAGCAAACAGGTCGAGCACGCTGCCGGCCGCACCGGTTTTCGGGTCCGCCGCCGCAAATACCACCCGGCTCAGACGTGCATGCAAAATGGCGCCGGCACACATGGCGCAGGGTTCCAGCGTGACAAACAGCTCACAGCCGGGCAGGCGGTAATTGCCAAGTTGCTGTGCCGCGCTACGCAAGGCCTGCATCTCGGCATGGGCCGAAGGGTCATGCAGACTGATGGGGGCATTGCTGCCCACTGCCAGTACCACACCATCCTTGACCAGCACGGCACCGACCGGCACCTCGCCTGCCTGCCTGGCCCGCTCCGCCTGAGCCAGCGCCAGGTGCATGAAATCGATATCGCTCATGCGTAGCCAAGCATCTCGGCGGCATGCTGGCGGGTGGTGTCGGTAATATCGAGGCCGCCGAGCATGCGGGCAATTTCTTCGATACGGCCGGCGCGGTCCAGTTGACTGATGCGGCTGCTGACACTGTCCTTGGACTGGGTCTTGCTGACCTGCAGCTGCTGGTCGCCACTGGCAGCCACCTGCGGTAAATGCGTAATGCACAACACCTGGTGCTGCTCACCCAGTTTTTTCAGCAATTTGCCGACAATCTCGGCAACCCGGCCACCGATGCCGACATCCACCTCGTCGAAGATCAGGGTCGGCACTGCCGCCACTTGGCTGGTCACCACCTGCAGGGCGAGACTGATGCGCGACAGCTCGCCGCCGGATGCCACTTTGGCCAATGGCCGCGCCGGCGCCTTGGCATGCGGTGCCACCATAAACTCGATTTGCTCGAGGCCGAAGGCGGCCGGCGCATCCAGTACCGACAGCGCAATTTCAAATCGACTACCCGCCATCGCCATGGTCTGCATCTGCTCGCTGACCGCCTTGCCCAAGCGGCCAGCCACCTTGGCGCGGGCACGACTCAAGGGTTCGGCCTGCTGCCGGTAGGCGCGCTCGGCATCAACCACGGCGGCCTGCAGGGCCTCCACGCTGTCATCTCCACCGAGCTCTGCGAGGCGACTACGCCAGGCAATCAGGCGCTCGGCCATCTGCTCCGGCTCGATGCGGTATTTGCGAGCCAAGCGATAGATATCGTCCATACGCCGCTCCACCTCGGCAAGACGCGCCGGGTCGAGCTCCACCCGTTCTGCATAGTGGCGCAGCGCATGGATCGATTCGGTGAGATTGGCTTCGGCCGCCGCCAGCAAGTCCACGGTTTCCGACAACGCCGGGTCGAGCGCAGCCAAATCGGCCAGGCGGCCCTGAATACTGGCCAACAGGGAGCGGACATTGACCTCGCCATCGGCGAGGCCATCAAGTGCCTGCTGCCCGCCTTCGATCAGACTGGCAGCATGACTCAGGCGGCTATGTTCCTGTTGCAGGCTGGTCCATTCGTCGTCATTCAGTTTCAGGGCGTCAAGCTCATCGATCTGCCATTGCAGACGCTCGCGCTCGGCGGCAAATTCACCGGCATGCTGGCTGGCACGCGCCAAGCGCTGTTCTGCCTCCTTCCAGTGCTGGTAGGCATGCCGGGTAGCACGTGCCTGTTCGAGCTGGCCGGCATAAGCATCGAGCAATTCGCGCTGCGCTTCGCTACGCATCAACGACTGATGGGCATGCTGACCATGGATATCGATCAGGAATTCACCCACCTCCTTCAGCTGCGCCAGGGTGGCCGGCTGTCCATTGATAAAGGCGCGTGAGCGACCGCTGGCGTCAATGCTGCGCCGTAGCAGCAACACTCCCTCATCACCCTCCAAAGCATATTCGGCGAGCAGGGCTGCCAATTCCGGCCGGGCGCCGGTTTGAAATTCGGCCGCCAGTTCAGCCCGCTCGCGGCCATGGCGCACCACACCGGCATCGCTGCGCGCACCGAGCAGCAAGGACAGCGCATCGATCAGGATCGATTTGCCGGCGCCAGTCTCGCCGGTGAGTACGGTAAAGCCGGAGCCAAAGCTCAGCTCCAGTTCATCAACGATGACGAAGTCACGAAGGCGCAGGGACAGCAGCATGGTAGGTATCAGGCTTGTGAGATTCGGAACAGTGAACGCAGCACGCGGCGGCGGAAACCGCCACGACAGACTCAGAACAGGCGCTCGCCCCAGTGAAGCTTGTGGCGCAGCATGTCGTAATAGTTGTATCCGACCGGATGCAGGATGCGTAGCGAGTTGCGGTAGCGCTTGATGGTGACCCGGTCCATTTCCTGCAGATCGAAATGGCTCTGGCCGTCAAAATGCACCTTGACTTCATGGCCTCGCGTCAGCATGAACTCCACGGTGGAGGCATCGTTGACCGCAATCGGCCGCGCCGACATGGTTTGCGGGCAGATCGGCACCAGGGCCAGCGCCGGCACGGTGGGATGCAGGATCGGGCCGCCGGAGGCCAGCGCGTAGGCGGTAGAGCCAGTCGGCGTGGTCACGATCAGCCCATCAGAGCGCTGGCTGTAGACAAACTGGTCGTCGATGAAGATTTCGAATTCGATCATCGAGCCGAGCGAGCCACGGCTGAACACCACATCGTTGAAGGCCAAGGCGGTATGCAGGTCGCGATCACCACGCGTTACCCTGGCCTGCACCAGGATGCGCTCTTCCGGCACGAAATCGCCATCGAGCATGCGCGGGATGATGGTTTCCATATCCTCGACGCTGACATCGGTCATAAAGCCGAGGTGGCCCTGATTGATGCCGACCAAGGGTATGCGGTAAGGCGCCACCAGTCGGGCAATCGACAACATGGTGCCGTCGCCACCGAGCACCATCACCAAGTCCGCCAGTTTGCCGATCTGATCGGCCGGTACCACCTGGGCATCGGCAATCTCATGCTCGGCAGCAGTATCGGCATCGAGCAAGATGGACGCGCAATCGTGCTGGCGCAACAAGGCGGCCAGCCGGCGCAAGGGTTCGCCAATATGCGGGCTATGACGGCGCCCCACCAGTCCGATTTTTTTGAACAGCATGCTCATAGCGCCGATTTAACCACAAGCTGCATGACAGCCGTTAGCGCCTGCTAGCCAAGCTGCCGGTCAGACGCTTGCGCTGCGCGGTAAACGCCCACCACGGTCGCGCCTCGCCAGTCTCGACAAAATGTATGGCAGCCATGAACACATCGATCACGCACGGGTCATGGCGCTGCCCGCTCGCCTCACACAGGGCCGCATACAGCTGCATGGCATCGCGCCCTTTCAATTGGGCTGGCGTATCGATACCAAGCAGCCGCAGATCGGCCTCGCCGGCCGGGCCGATATTCGGGATTGCTCTTAAACCGGGCGCATCAATAGACATTGAACACAAAGTACTTGTGCTGGATCTTTTGATACACGCCATTGTCGAGTATCACCTTCAGCGCCGCATTGAGCTTGTCTTTCAAGGCCTTGTCGCCCTTGCGCACCGCGATGCCCTGGCCTTCGCCGAAAAACTTCGGATCAACCACCGCCGAGCCGGCAAACTCGTATCCCTTGCCGCGTGGCGTCTGCAAAAAGCCATAGTAGGCCGCCACCGAATCATCCATTACCAGATCGATGCTGCCCTTGGTAAGCGCGGCATACATGTCGTCGGTACTTTTGTAATGGACAATGGTGGAACCAGGCGAGTACTTGGCCGTGACATAGCGATCGTAAGTGGTATCGGCCTGCACGCCGATCTTCATGCCGCTCAGATGCTTGGGGGTAATGAAGACATAAGGAATGCGATGGGCTTTGGCGATAAAGAAGGCGGCAGTCTGGGTGTAGCGATCGGTAAAGTCGACTTGCTTGAGCCGGTCTTCGGTGATCGACATCGAGGCGAGAATGGCGTCGGCCTTTTTGGCGTTAAGGGCCGGAATCAGGTCATCCCAGTCGAAACGCACCAGCGAACACTTGGCCTTCATCTCGGCGCAGAGCGCGTTGGCGATATCGACATTGAAGCCTTTCAGATTGCCTTTCGCATCCAGCTCTTCGAATGGCGGAAACTTGCCTTCCATGGCAATACGCAATTCTTCAGCCCGGGCCAATTGTGCAATCACGGCACACAGCAACACCATCACTAGACGCTTCGACACAAGACACTCCCTGACCGCATGGATTCGACATTGCGCCCTGACAGTAGCGCTGTGCCGCTAGCCTACCCTTTGCCAGCCACGGCGAACAACCAGATCGCAACAATTTTGTTGTACGGATGTTTAGCAAAGTTGCGAATATCTGACAGCACCACAACAACACAGTGACGACTTGCCGTGAAGCATTCACGCGTTACAATCGCTCCATGCTGACAGAACGTGCGCAATTGCTGTTGAAGACGCTGGTCGAGCGGTATATCGCCGAAGGGCAGCCGGTCGGTTCACGTACCTTGTCGAAATTCTCCGGCCTGGAGCTCTCGCCGGCATCGATCCGCAATGTGATGGCCGACCTGGAAGACCTTGGCCTGATCACCAGCCCGCACACCTCGGCGGGACGTATCCCTACCTCGCTTGGCTACCGGCTGTTTGTCGACACCATGCTGACCATCAAGCCGCTGGAGCAGCTGGAAATCCGCGAGTGGCAAGGCTTGATGCAGCCGGACAACCCGACGCGCGCGGTTGCCGCCGCGTCCAATCTGCTGTCGCAGCTCACCGAATTTGCCGGCGTGGTCATGACGCCGAAACGCCGTGGTATCCCCTTGGCCCAAGTCGAGTTCGTGCGTCTGGCGGAAAAGCGCCTGCTGCTGATTCTGGTAACCGGTGATGGCGATGTACAGAACCGCATCCTGATTACCGAGCGCGACTACAGCGCGAGCGAACTGAACGAGGCCACCCAGTTCCTCAATGAACATTGCACCGGACGCACCCTGGAACAGGTACGCGACGTCGTTTACCAGGATTTGCGCTCGCTGCAAGGCGATATCGCCCAACTGATGAATGCCGCCGTGCAGGCCGGCAGCCAGGCGATGGCCGAAGATAGCCAGCCGGTGGTCATCAGTGGCGAAAGCAATCTGCTGCGCATTGATGATTTATCCAGCAATGTCGAGCGGCTGCGCCAGCTCTTTCGCGTGTTTGAAGAAAAAACCGCCCTGCTGCAGCTACTCGATAACGGACAACGCGCTGCCGGTGTGCAGATTTTCATTGGCCACGAAGCGGGTATTTCGCCGCTGGATGAATGCTCGGTTGTCACCGCGCCGTACAAGGTCAACGGCGAAATCGTCGGCACCCTCGGCGTGGTCGGTCCGACCCGTATGGCTTACGAGCGGGTGATTCCCATTGTGGACATCACTGCACGCCTGTTGTCTTCTGCCCTGTCCCACCAGGGCTAACCGCCTGAATCTCCAGAAAGCACCGCTTGAAGCTTATATCCCTGCTGCTTGCGCTCGGCGCACTGGCCGGCCATGCCGAACCCGACAATGCCGCAACACCACAAGTGCAGACGCAAAGTACGCGTTTGAGCGAGCGCGAAGACATTTCCCGGTTTATCGACGAGCTGGTCACGCAAGAAGGTTTTGATCGCACCGCGCTGGCGGGACAATTCGATCAGGTGCAGCTCAAGCCGCATATCCTCGACATTCTTGATCGCCCTTCCACTAGCCGGCCGTATTACGAATTCCGGCCCAACTTTGTCAACGCCAGCCGCATCCGCGCTGGCGTAGCCTGGTGGCAGGGCCATGCTGCTCTGCTGGAAGCGGTGTCGCAGAAATATGGGGTGGAACCCGAATACCTGCTCGCCATCATTGGCGTGGAAACCATGTGGGGCAAAAACACCGGCAGCTTTCGGGTGATGGATGCGCTCACCACCATCAGCTTCGGCTATCCGCGCCGCGCCGAATTCTTCCGCAAGGAATTACGCGAATTCTTGTTGATGGCGCGGACTGAGCACGCCGACCCGCTCAGCTTTCATGGCAGCTATGCCGGCGCCATGGGTATGCCGCAATTCATGCCTTCCAGTTTCCGCGCCTATGCACAGGACTGGGATGGCGACGGCCAGCACGATATCTGGAACAACCCGGGCGATATCCTGGCCAGTGTCGCCAACTACTTTGCCCAGCACGGCTGGATGCAAGGCGCACCCTTGGTCGCCCCGGCCGTAGTCGATCCCGATCGCATCGCTCCCTTGGTCGAGGACAAATTCAATCTGCACTACAAGCTCAGCGAGCTGGCCGACTATGGCGTCAGTGCTGCCACCGCTCAGAGCGGCGACCCGCTGGCTGTATTGGTGCCTCTGGAAACCAGCGCCGGCACCACCCGCTACTGGCTCGGGCTTGGCAATTTCTATGTGATTACCCGTTACAACCGCAGCACGTTGTATGCCATGGCGGTTCACGAGCTGGCGCAGGCCATGAAAGCGGCTTATCTCGACCCATCCAGACTGCCGGCTGAGCCCGCAAAAGTGAAAAAGAAGCGAAAAAAACGTTGAGACAGGCCGGAAACATTGGGGCGTGCAGCTGACGCGAGCAGACCAGAGACTTTTGTGCCTGGCGGCACCCACACATAGCTGCCGCCCAGGCGCGCGACGCTGTAACAGCAAGATCGAAGCAGCGCCGCTTCTTGCAATACCAAACAAAAAGGCAAGCCATCCGGCTTGCTTTTTTGTTGGTGCTGATGCGGTATCAGGCCATAAAGCCCAGATTGCGCACCGGGAAGGCACCGAGATTCGGAAATACCGAGGGCAGATCGGTATCCTGCACACCGAACCAGCTGGCCAAGGTGGCTGAATACTGGTCAACCGAAGTCGTCGGCAACCAACGTCCCTGGCTAGTGACATCATCCACACCACCATTGACCAGCGCCGGAAAGGTACCGTAAGTGCCGCCCTTGACGCCGCCACCCAGCACCAGATGGTGCCCACCCCAAGCATGATCGCTGCCGCCAGCATTGGGTTTGAGCGTGCGCGAAAAGTCGGAATTGGTGAAGGTGGTCACTTGATTGGCGACACCAAGCTGCGCCATGGCGTCATAGAACGACTTCAAGGCCAGACCCAGCTCCTTGAACAGCGAACCCTGTTTGTTCAATTGATCGCTATGGGTGTCGTAGCCATTATGGGTCACCATGAAGATCTGCCGGCCAAGACCCAGCGCCTGACGTGCCTCGATAATGCGGGCCACCTGCTGCAGCTGCTGCGCCAGGGAATTGTTCTGACCGGTAAACAGGCTGGTGATGGTCGAAGTGCCGGACAGCACGCTGGCCAGTGCCGTACTGGCATTCACCGCCCCGCCCATGGTGCCGGCAGCGGCAGCTACCTGGCTATTGGCAAGATCGACACCGCGCAGGGCCGACATGGCCTTGAACAGCGGGTTGGTTTGCGGTGAACTGCCGAAGCCGGCGAGCGAGAAGGTGCCGCTTGCCGGAATCGCCAGGCCGCTGCTGCGCAGGCCGGCCGCAAATGGCTGGTTGCCGGCGGTGGAAATGGCCAGTGGCAGCACGCCGGATGCGGCGCCCAGATCGGCAATGCGCCCGGCCCAACCGCTGCGCTGCGGCCCCTTTACTACAGCCGTTTGCCATTGCCCCTGCTGATCGGAGTGCGAATACAGATTATCGGGTTGATTGGCGCCGACCCGGTACTCCGCCTTGCTGATCGGCCGCACCAAGGTACCGACATTGAACTGCAATGCCAGCTTGCCTTGTTGCCAGACAGGCAGCAGCGGCGCCAGATTAGGGTGCAGCGCATAGTTGGCACCGGTCAGTTGCACCAGGCTGCTCTGCGGCAGACCGAGAGCACCCGAGGTGGTCGTACTATTGCCACGGGCCGCCAGATAGGCTGCATAGCCTGCTGCATCGGTAGGAATGATCATATTGTTGCTGTCATTGCCACCCATCAGGAACACGCAGACCAGGGCGCGGAAATCATTGCCGGCCAGCGGGGCCGCCAGGGCTTCGAAGCGGCTCATCTGCTGCAGCATCACGAGGCCTGCTGCGCTCTTCAATACATTGCGACGCGTCATCATGATCGGCTCTCCTTAGCGCTGGATCTGGTACTGCGGGGAAGTGGCTGCCAGATACAGGGCAGTGCGCGCCCGATCGAAGCTGCTGCTGGCCGGCAAGGCCTGTACCGCTGTCATGATGGTGCTACGGGTATCGCTGCTCATGGTGCCATGAAACAACAGGGTGTTGATGCGCTCAACCAGCTGGTTCGGGTCGGCCGCCAAGGCCTGCCAATAGGTCCAGTTCGACTTGGTGCCGATACTGCCGACCACACTGCTATCTGGCCCCACGCCATTCTGGCTAAATACCGAATTGGCGAAATTGGCTCGCGCAAAGGCGGTGGTGGCGTTGTAAATGCCGAACGGTGGCCCCAGCAGCGTGGAATTGGGCAAGGGGAAGTCGGGCGGGTAGTAGTTGAATACGGTTGGCGAGTTGAAAATATCCTGCGCCATGGCGGCCGCTTGCGCGCGCGGATACAGGCCATCGCTGGAGATAGCCAAGGCGCGGATCAAGCCAAGCTCATACAGGATAGGCTCGCGCATCTTGCCGTAGGCCGGATCATCCTTGCGGTCACCTCGGGCCTCGTTGTCGAGCAAAATCGCCCGCAATACCGCCTTCATATCACCGCGCACCCCCTGACCATTGTCATTGAATGCCGCAGTGACCCGCGCCACATAGGCCGGTGACGGATTGCTGGTGACCAGATGCTGGATCAGCTGCTTGCCGATGAAGGGGCCGACATTGGGATGGTTGAAAATCGCGGTAATGGCAGCGTTCAAGTCGACTGCCGCCGTCTGGCCACCGGGGAACTGCACATTGTCGAACAACTGCTTGGTACTGGTGTCGTGGTGTGTTTCGAACGGCACCATCAAACCGGTGTAATTGCGCGGATTGGTCCACTTCGACGTAGCACCGGGCAGCGGTGGATAGGTCCAGCCGGTAAAGGCATGGGCAAAGGCGATTACATTGTCCTGCGAATAGCTTGGAATTGGCTTGCCATTGGCATCAAGCTGCTGAGTACCATCGGGATTGAGCTTCCACAGGCCAATGGAGAACAGCTGCAAGATCTCGCGCGCATAGTTCTCGTTCGACTCGATGCCCGCCTTGGGGTTGGGCTTGTCGTTATTGACCATGTCGAGGTAATCGCCCATGGCCGGGCTCAGCGTCACCTGCAGCAGGATATCGCGGTAATTGCCGAAGGCATTATCGAGGAAGATCTGCTGGTAAGCCGCCATTGCGTAGGGCTGCGAAATGCCACTGACACCAGAGGTCACCAGAATCTGCGACAAGGCAAAGGCAGTACGCTGCCTGAGCTGGTCGTTATTGTTGATGGCATTGAGGAAGAAACGCTGTTGCAGCGGGAACAGCGTGTATTTGTCGCGGAAACAGGTATTGGGCGCGCCGGTCGGGCAACCGATGCTGGAATCAGGGTTCTCGTAACTAAAACCAGCGTAATTGCTGGCCGTCAGGCTGAACTCGCGCTCCACATAGGGCGCCGCCCCCATCTGCATGACCATGCGTACCGCATCGTCGCTGGGGCCGAAGCTCATCTGATCCAGCAGCCGGCGTGCATCCGCCTCGCTGATCGCACTGGAAGCGAGCGGCGTCGGAAAAGTTGGCACCTTCACCGGCACATCGGCCGAACCTGCCGTACCTCCACTGCTGCCAGAGTCACAGCCCGCCAGCAGGCCCAGGGCCAGTGGCAACAACCATACGCTACGCCTCATGATGATCGGCTCCCCGATATTCCGAATGAATTAGCGCGGAGCTTACTACAGCTTGTGCTAATGCAAAATGACATTAGCATCACTTATTCCGGAAAACTCATGC
>NZ_JAYRLZ010000120.1:0-12386 GCF_041904975.1 Chitinimonas sp.
GCCGTGGAGCTGACACCGACAGGCAACAAAAAACCGCGCCAGACGCCGGCGCGGTTTTTTGTGTGCTGCGGGCTAACTGCCCGCCCCACCCAGCAGCAGGCCGGACGAGCACAAAGCACTGCCCTAGCGCACGCTGAACCCCTGCACCTGGGTTTGCTTGCCCACGGTAAAGCGGAAATAGAGACGCCCGTCCTGGCCCAGCGCAAAGCCCTGGCCCAGCTCCTTCGCCGCGCTTGGCAGGGTGGTGCTCAGGTTGTAGTCGGGCGTGGCAAGGTAACGGCCGCCATTGGGGTCAATCAGGTTAACCGTGTCGCCATCGAGCTTGAGCTGCCAGGACAGCGCCTTGCTCGCGCTGGCCAGCTGGTCCAGATCGATAAAGCTTGGTGACAGCAGCTGGCTGCGGCCAGTGGCCGATAGCAGCTGCGCCTTGCCCGACGGGGTAAGCGACAGTTGCGGGGCGGCGCTGCTGCTTTGCGTGCTGCCAGCAAGCTCCAGTGCCGGGCGCGCCAGCAGTTGCGTGCCCTTGCCATCGGCCAGCTGCACCCGGCCATCGTCGCCGATGGCGATGCGCCACAGTGGCGCCGCCTTCGCGAGGCCCGCCACATCGTCCAGTGCCGGCACCAGGTGGTAGCGCACACCCTGAGCGGTCAGGTAGAACGAGCCATCGCTCGCTTGCGCCAGCTTGAACTCGGTGCCACCCACCACCTCGTAACGACCGGTGAAATAGGCACGCAGGCTGCTATTGGGCGCCTCGACCTCGATCACCCCGTCGTTGCGCTGCTTGAGGCTTGCACCGAGCGCACGGCTCAGTGCGCTGCCAAGGTTGCCGCCGAGACGGCCGATGGTGTTGCTGCCATCGAGGCGCGGTGCCACCGCCGGATAGGCGGCCAGACCATCCGGTGCTTTCAGGCTCATATCGTCGCCGGTCTTGCCGGCAGTGCCGCTGAGCGAGCCGAGGAAGACGCCGATCAGCTTGCCGTCCTTGCCATAGCGCGCCACTTCACCGGCCTGCAGGGTCAGATCGGTGCTGACGGTGGTGCCATTGCCCGGAGCGGGCGGCGTCGGTGCCGGGTTCAGACTGGCGGCCAGGTGCACCACCACCTCGCCCGACTCGGCCGAGACCGACACGCTGCCGTCGCTGCCCCGTTGCAGACCGGCCTTGCCCGCCAGCTTGCCGCTGGCCAGCACCAGGCTGCCGCTATTGGCATCACTACCCAGCGATACGCCACCGATCAGGCCACCGGCTGCCTCGTTGCCGGCAAAGGCCTGGCCCTGCAGCAGGCGCAGACCCTGGCGACGGCTGCCATCGGCCTGGGTGAAGCTGGCGGTTGCCACACTGGTATCGCGCTCGCTGCTGGTCGATTCCGGATTGGTCTGCACGGTGACGGTATTGCCATCCACGGTGAACACCACCGGCTTTTGCGCCGGCAGCGACAGCAGCACGCGGTCGGGTGTGTTGGCAGCGAGCTTGATAGCGCCAGTCGGGCCATTGCCGCGTACTACCAGCACGCCGTTATCGGCGACACCGACCAAACCACCCAAGGCAGAGAGGTTAGTGATCATATCGGCGCTGGCCGCCGCCGCTGCGCCACCAAGCTGGCCGCTGACCTGCTGCGGCGGCGCGCCGGCTTCGCCATTGAACGGATTCGGCGTCGGTGTGGGTGTAGGCGTTGGCGTCGGGGTAGGTGTCGGCGTCGGCGTCGGCACCTCCAGCTTCAGGCCAACAATCACCGGATCATGGTCGGACGAGCGGAAGGCATTGGCCTGGTACAGGCTACTGATCTGCCCGGCCGACTTGAACTCGGTGTTGTAGTCGAGGAAGGTCGGCTCGTCGGCATTCACGTTCCAGTGCGCGGCGCCGACGATCTTGCTGGCAAACGAGGTGGACGCCAGTGCATGGTCGAGCGAGCCGGTAAGGCCAGAGAACTGGTAAGACTCGCTGGCGGTATCCAGATGGTCGTAACCGCTGGCGCGCAGGATATCGAGCGGGTCTTCCTCGGCATAGGCATTGAAGTCGCCGAGCAGGATTACATCATTCACCCCGCTCTGCTGCTTCACCGTGGCCAGCCAGGCAGCGAGCTTGGTCGCTTGCTGGCGACGCTTGTCGTTCCAGCAGCCCTGGCCATCCATCTGGTCGGCATCGAGCCCGCTGGCACCGCTGCAGCCCTTGGACTTGAGGTGATTCATCACCGCAATGAATTGCTTGCCGCTGGCATTGTGCTTGAACACCTGAGCCAGCGAAGGACGATCGAAGATCGTGTCGATCAGGATCTGCGAATTACCCACCGGCGTCACACTGGCTGGCCTATACAGCAGCGCCACCTTGATCGCATCACCACCGCCGCTGCTGCCGCCGGCGTTGTAGGCCGGCATGGACTCGCTGACCTTGGCCCAGTTACCAGCACTGGTGGCGGCATTGAGGCCGTTGACCAGGTAATCGAGGGCGGTCGGGTCGATGTTTTCCATTTCCATAATGCCCTGCACATCGGCATTGATGGCGGTCAGCTCGGCCACCGTCTTGGCGTGCTGGCGGGCGAACTCGGCGGCATTGTCGGCGCCACGGGCGTCCTTATTGCTGCTGCTCAGCGTCTTGAAGTAGTTGAGCACATTGGCCGCCGCCACCCGCAGATTGGCGCCGGCAAACTGCGGCGCTGCCGGGCGGGCAGCGTACTGGAAGGTCGGCGCACCATCCGATGGCTCCACCACATAGGCATTGAAGGCATAGTGCAACACGCCGGTCATGCCGCTCACCGTGCTACCGAGGCGCAGGGTGTGGTCCACGCCATCGACAAACGGGATCGGATCGGGGTTCTGGATGGTAAGGCCGTCATCGAGCAGGATGGAGCGGCGGGCATTGAGGTCGGCCATCGCATCGATCGCCGCCTTATTGCTCTTGCCGGTGCTGGTGGTGCCCGATGGTGTGGCATCGTTCGGGTCGATCACATTGGTGGGCTGCAGCAAGCGGCCACCGCTGGACAGGGTGACCTGGCCGTAGCGGCCCAGCTCGTAGTTCGATGTCACGGTGAGCGTATCGACAAACTGCACGCGCATGCCCTCATAGCGCTCCAGATCGGTGCTGGCGCTCACCGGCAGGCTGATCTTGGCGGCGCTGGGCAGGGTGTTGCCGCTCGACAGCACGGTGATCTTCAGATCGGGGCCATTGGTGATCTCGGTCTCGCCGTTGAATTCCACCACCTTGCCGGTCACCCGCACCTTGTCGCCCTTGGCCACGCTGGGGCTGGACAGGCCGGTGTAAACAAACAGGCCTTCCGAAGTCAGCGGGTCCTTGTCGGCATCGGCATCTTCTTCCTGGATAAAGAAGCCCTTGAGGCCGCCGGTGCTTTCAAACACGCCGGTGACGATGGCTTCCACCGATACCACCTGATTGAGCAGCGGCGTCGCGCTGCCATTGCCCTGCACATCGTGGATGTACGATAGCGACGGCTGGGTGGTGAGGCTGTTGGTGGAAACGCTGGAATACAGCGCGCCGCTGGCCACCACGAAATACAGCTTGTAAGCGGTGTTCACCGCCAGATTGCTGAGGCTGACCGTGCCAGGCATGCCGGCCACCATGGCCTGGCTGCCGCGCAGGGCGGCAGCGGCGCCGCTGGCATCCTGGCCGGCCACTACCTGGGCCGCGGTTGGCGCGCTGGCGGCGGCTGGCAGCAGCACGTAGTAACCGGTGCCGGCCGCATTGCTGGTGACGCTGAAGCTGGCGCCGCTGCTGCTCACCGAGCCGAATGCCGCACCGGATAGCTGCGGCTGGCTCACCGTTGCGGCGCCCAGAGTCACCCGGTCGATGCGGAATTTCTTGAAACCCTCGTAAGGCAGATCCTTGGCCGCCTTGCCATCACCGTAGTAGTCGACATCGCCGGCATCGCTGATCAGATCGATGGTGCTGGCCTCATTGAGATTGGCCGGCACCTCGGCAATGCCCTCGGGCGAGCTGCCGAAATTCGGCGCGCTGAAGCTGCCGAGGCTGGCGCCACGCGGCAGCACATTGATGGCAAGGCCGCTGCTATCGACACTGCCGTCCCAGCTATACAGGCGGAAATCCTTCGGCGCCGTACCGGTGGCGCCATCCGATGGCCCGGCCAGGATCAGATACTGGCCGGCGGCATTTTTGTTGATATCGCGAATACCACGACCGCCCAGATCCATGCGGATCGGCAGGCCGAAGCTGGCGCTGCCGACAGTGCCGCCATTGCTGGCGCTGGCCAGGGCGTCGAGATTCTTCAGCGGCACCAGCAGCGCATGGGTGCGGCCGGCGGCCAGATCGGCGCCCGGTGCGGCCACCAGTGGCGCGCGGAAACCGAGCCAGCCAGTGCTGTTGTCGCTCGCGGTGGTCAAGCCTTCCATGCTGAAGCCATCCAGCGTGCCAGCCTCCGGTGCCTTGCCAGCGGCGGCGCTGGCGGTAAGGCCCAGCGCATTGGCACCGAGACCATGGCCATTGCTGCTATCCCAAGCGAGCAGATCGCTACGCAGGTATTTGTAGTAGCCACGCGGCGTCAGCTGCACGCTGGCGCCGGTGCCGGAGAAATCGGTGGCAAACAGGCGCCAGCGATCCGGCCGGATCTTGCCCTTTTTGCTATTGCTGTGCGAGCCGAGCCAGTAAGCGCGACTGCCAACACGGGTGACCGCTTCCAGATCGGCTTCGCCATCGCAATCGCTACCGCTGATGCCTTCGCAATTGGCGCCGGCCTTCAGGCCCAGCGCGCTATCCACATCGAGGCTGGCTACCGGCGCGCCGGATTGATCGCGGCGGATCACGCAGAGGCGGTTCGGGCCGCCCTCGTCGTCGGCAATGATCAGGTAGCTGGCATCCACTGCCAGCGCCGCCGAGGCATCGGCGCGGCCGGTGTACCAGCGGGTGCTGGCGCTGCTGGCGGTATTGGCAGAGGCCGCATAGTTCACCGTGACATCGGTACTGTCCTTGCCATCGGACACCCGCAGCACGATATCGGCATAGCCCGTGGCCAGCGGGTTGGCAGCCACGCTGACCTGGCCGCCGACATTGTTCACCGTCACATTGGCGATCGGCAGCACGCTGGTATTGCTGCTGGACAGCACGCTGACGGTGAGCGCGCCGGCCGCCGTTTCGGCATCGCTGATCTGGAAACGGGTTTGCGGATTATTGGCATCGCCCACCACGCCAGAGAAGGCTGGCGGCGCCACCGTGATGGTGGGCGCCGTGTTGGTGGGGCCGGCCACATCGTTATCGGCAATGGTGATGCTCTGCGCGATCCTGCTGCCCAGTTGCAGGCCGGCACTGGGGTTGTTCAGGGTAATGGTGGCGGTTTCGCTGCCCTCCACCAGGCTGTCGTCCACCACGGTAAAGGTGGCGGTACCGCTGGTCTGGCCGGCGGCAATGGTGATGCGGGTAGTGCTGAGCGTGTAGTCGCCTGAAGTAATGCCTGCGCCGCTCACCACCAGATCAACCGTCTGGTCGCTGCTGACCGGCGCCGAGGCCGTGGCGGTCAGGGTGATCACCGTGGCAGCGGCTTCGCTGCCGCTCGTGGCCGAGGCAGTCAGGCTAACGGTCGGCAGCGCGGCGGCCGGCGCTTCCGGCGCCAGCGCCACGCCACGGAAGGCGGTATTCGTAGCGGCGCTGGCGATGGTGCTCACCGTGCCGAAAGCGGGCGCGCCATTGGCATTGCTATCGGTCACAGCCATCAGCTTGCTGCCGGTGCTGATATACACGGTCACGCTATTGCCATTGAGCACGGCAGTAAGGCCACGCGCGGTATCGCCAATGGCGGCGCTGCCAGCCACTACCCAAGTCGTGCCATCAAAGCGGTATTTGATGACTGCCTTCTTGCTGTCGTCCGCCACATACAGGGTATCGACGCCGGCTACGCTTGCGTCCAGATCAAACAGGGCAAAGGCATAGGGCGAGGGCAGATCGGTGCTATTGATGCCGGGCAGATTGCTAGCCGAGGCACCGGCGGCGGTTGGCAAGCCGCTGCCGATGCTGAACAGCCGATTGCTGCCAGAGCCGGAGCTACCGAACAGCTGGCCGGCGCCTATGCCAAGCGCCCGGATATTGGTGATGGTGGTCTGTACCAGCTCGACGCTACCGCCCTTGGCCGATAGCAGGGCCACACCCGAAGTGCCTGGCGACGCCGCAGTGGCGCCGGCCACCCAGGCGCGCGAGCAATCATCGCTGATCGCCGAGCGGATATTGTTGGCGTTGAACAGGCTGGTGCCGAGGCTGGAGCTGCTGTCCACACTACCATCGGCTGCCACAAAGCCCACCAGGCGCGGCACGGCTGCAGCAGTTGCGCCCGATGCACTGCTCACGCCAGCCTGGCCCGGCGTGGCCGAGTAGCCGGTCAGCAGCAGGCAGCGGCCATCGGCCGAGCGAGTCAGCATACCTTCCGAGCTGGCGGTGCCGTTGGCGGTCAGCGGCAGCTGGCTGCCCGCGGCGGCGGTCGGCATGGCAATCGACTGCACCAGGGTGCCATCGCTGCGGTATTCATCGAGAAACACCGCCGTCGGGACCGATGTCAAGGCAGCACTGCCGCTGCCCACCCGATACACCACCAGATTGCCGGCCGTGAATGCCGCCGCCATGCCCGGCACGGTAATGCCGGCCGCTACCAGGCTGGCCAGCAGAACGCTGCGCCGTGGCAAAAATGACTGGGCCGCCAACCGACCCGCTGTTTTGTGAGTTTCCCGCATGCTGCTCTCCCTTGTCCGGCGCGGCATGCGACGCACTGCTGGCGTCTGGCTCGCGCAAAAAGCCGGCACTGTGCATGGGCAGCATTACGCTCGCTTTACGGCGCCACGCCAGCCTGGCGCCCACAGCCCAACCCGCCAGCGCCGGGGGAGCGAGAAAGGAGAAAATATTTTATTTAAAACAATTACTTGGAAAATACCGACCCACCAACACCAGCGAAGACCACCGGCACCGGGCATGCCAAAACCGCCAGAGGCGTTGCTGAATCGCCACAGTAGGGCTAGCACCGTGCCACCAGGCAGGGCCGATCGTTTGCTATACCAATGAGGTCGGCCCTGCGCCGCCTGCCGCCGCACCGCATGCTCGCCCAAACCCTGCCCGGATATCGCCATGAACCGATTCAGCCTTGTCGCCAAACTGTATGCAGGCTTTGCACTGATCGTCGGCATCATTGCCCTGCTATCAATAGTCGTCAGCCTCAGCCTTGCACAACTGAACGATTCGGCAGAGGTGCGCGCCCATACCTTGCGGCTGCGCATGAACTGCGAAGCCACTGCGGCCGATTTAGGCGTGGCCACTGCCGGACTGCGCAATTTCGCCCTCATCGGTACGGAAAGCTCGCAAAAGCTCTATGAAAAACATCTGAACGAGTTGTTGAACGAGTCTCTGCCCAAGCTGAAACAGGAAACAGTCGGCCATCCGGACGAAGAAGCCGCTCTGGTCAAGATTGACGGCATGATTTCGGTCATGGTGAACGACTACATGAAGCCGTTCTTTGCGAAAGCACAGGCAGTCAAGGCGGGACAAGCGCAGATCGACGACCTGAAGAAGCTGTCACTGGAACTGGGCGACAAGGCAAGGCTGACCGTCATTGTCGGTGAACTCGACGCCATGGCCGATCGCGCAGACGCCGCCAATAAGGATGCCAAGAGTGTTTACCAGGCGGTGAAGCAGCGCACCGACCTGCTGCTGTGGGGCGGCACCTTGCTGGCTGCGCTGCTGGCAACCGTCACCACCGTACTGATAGGCAACAACACCCGCAGCCGGCTGAACGAGGCATCGCAGATCGCCGAGCGCATTGCCGCAGGCGATCTGCGCCAGCCGGTGCGCGTGGATGGGCAAGATGAAATCAGCCAGTTGATCCGGGTACTGGGCAATATGCAGGATCGGCTGCGCGGCATGATCGCCACCATCCAGCACAGCGCCCAGGAGCTGAACCGCGATGCGCAGCGCATTGCGCAAACTTCCGAGAACGTTACCCGCGCCACCGAGCAGGAAAGCCATGCCACTGCCTCGATGGCGGCAGCGGTGGAACAGTTCACCGTCAGCGTCACCCATCTGGCCGACAACGCCCAGCAAGCCAGCGAGCTGGCACAAACCTCGGGCGAGCAATCACGCAGTGGCCGCGAGTTGATCCGCAGCACCAGCAACGACATTGCCGGCATCGCCACCATGGTGCGTGCGGCATCTGACCAGATGCGCGAGCTGAGCGGCCATGCCCAGCAGATTTCCGCCATCGTCAATGTGATCAAGGAAGTATCGGACCAGACCAATCTGCTGGCGCTCAATGCCGCCATCGAGGCGGCTCGCGCCGGCGAGCAGGGGCGCGGCTTTGCCGTGGTGGCCGACGAGGTACGCAAGCTGGCCGAGCGCACCGGCCACTCCACCGAAGAAATTGCCGCCACCGTGCAGAAGATCCAGGCCAGCAGCGCCACCACCCAGCAAGCGATGGACAATAGCGTGGCGCGGGTGGAAGGCGGCGTGCAAAGCTCGGCCCAGGCCGAATCGGCCATCGTCAGCATCACCGAGTCGTCCAACAAGGTGGAAGAAGTGATCGGCGACATTTCCACCGCCCTGGCCGAGCAGCGCTCGGTGGCAACCGATGTGGCGGTCAGCGTGGAGAAAATCGCGCAGATGGTCGAAGAAACCAATCGCACCATCGTCGACGCCGCCGAAACCTCGCGCCAGCTGGGCAAATTGGCGGTGCAGCTGCAAGAAGCGGTAGCGATTTTCAAATTGAATTGAGCGCGCGCACGGCAGCGACGCTCAGCTGGATCGAACAGCAAATGCCCCCGGCGCGGCATTGCACCATACGGCCTCGGGCCCCCGACGCGAGCGGCAGCGTGATCTACCCGAGGCCTTGATCAAGCGCCAGCATGTAGCAAAGTCGGCATCGCCTTCCGGCAGGGTCCAGATTGCACCCAGGTGGTCGGGCAGCAACGCCCAGCCGTCAATACGATACGGTCGCGTGGCCCGCACCGCTTCGATGCCAGCTCGCAGCGCATCGCGGATGGCCGCACCCGAGAGCACCGGCCGCCGCCTCGCCGATACCACCGTAAAGAAGTACGACCCACCCACCGCGTCCGCACGTCCATACCGCGCCATACCCTCACCCGCGAATTGGAATCGGAAGCTGGTAGTGCGGGTTAGCCGCAGGCGTAACCCGCAAAATCAACAATCAGATCAGCGCCGATCGGCAGCAACATCATCGACCGCCAGTCCGCGCGGGTTGATAAGGCCAAGCCGCCCTACAGGGCTTACCGCCAAACTGCGACAGGCTTGCAAGCCGGGAGGAGTCCATATACGCAATGTCACTGCATATGAACCTGCGTGAGCCTACCGATGCCAAGTGATTCGAGCAGATGCTGGGCGATATTTGTATGGCCGACAGCATTCGGATGCGTGTGGTCATCCATCCACGCGATAGGTTCTGAATCTCCAAACTTAGACTTCCAAAAGGCCTCGTGATCGACAAGCACGCAGTCGAATTCTGCAGCCAATTCACGAAGCCTTTGCGAATAGGCGGCGAGATACTCGCGTCGATTTGGTGGTGCAGAATTGGTGACCAGGACAGGCGTTTGAATAATGACTGTCGCATCTTGATTCTGCGCCTGCCGAATGAGTTTTCGCATAGAGTCGTCGAAACGAACCATCCCGGCCGCGCCTTCCAGGCAATCATTCGTGCCGAATGACAGACTCACAATTTGAGGATTGAATCTTCCGATCAAGTGGTCGTAATGTTCATAAACTTGCTGCGCGCCCCAGCCTGACATGCCGCTGTTGATGACCGTATCGAAGAGGCGATCAAGCTGCCATCGTAAGCGCTCGTGTACGTGCTCCACCCAACTCCGGGCGCCATAGGTATGCAGTACTCCCTGCGTAATGCTGTCACCGGTCATTACCCAAAGAGTTGGTGAATTAGGTAGTTTGAAATTCGCCATGGATTTGGCCTAGTAAGGAAATTGATTTGATGCCGAAGGGAGCCATGAATTGAGCTTGGCCGCGACTTCCGGATACCGACATAACATCTAGGCCGCCGTTTTCCGTTTTGTCATCGACTCGGCATATCACTTCACCGGGGATGTGGTAGCCGATGGACGGATGGCGACGCTTGCGATTGTAGAACAACTCAATGCAATCAAAGAGGTCCTTGCGTGCCTCGGCACGCGTCACATGGCGGCAGTAACAGGCTCGCTCAGTCAACCCGAATTGCACGACGTATACGCCCCCCTCTTTCCGGCAATGCATAGCGGCACAGCCCTTCCATGGCCGCGCGGCGCTTCAGACAAGCCCTGCCCGGGCTAGCAATGCACGCTGCCAGTGCATTACGGCATATGACCCCTGTGCCGAGCATGAGCCGGCCCCTGGCTGATCAAGGCGAACCACCCACTTAATAACCATTAGTTAATTTTACATCGTTTACAAATTCTTAAATCGCATATCAAGCCTCGCTACACTGCAAGCCCGTCAATCAGCAATGGCCTGCCCCTACCGGCCGGCAGTGCTTAGGGAAGGCGCCCTACCCTGCGCCCTGACCGATAACAATGAGGCTTACCCAATGAATACACGACAGCCCTTTACCCCCCGCTTGCTGGCCCTGGCTATTTCTGCCCTGGCGCTGGCCGATGACCCGACTGCGCCACCTGCCGACAACAGCCAGATCGTGGTGACCGGCTCGCGCATTCCGCGCGCCGCCAAGGAAGGCCCGAGCAGCGTTACCGTCATCACCAGCAAGGATCTGGAGCGGCAGGGCTATCGCAATGTTTATGACGCCCTCAACCAGACCACCCAGAACACCGGCTTTACCCAGGGTGCCGACTTCGGCAATACCTTCACCCCGGCGGCCAATGCGGTCAGCCTGCGCGGCCTTGGGCCCAACCATACCCTGGTGCTGATCAATGGTCGCCGGGTGGCTGATTACCCGATCGCCTACGAGGGCTCGGTCAATTTCGTCAATCTCGCCAATATTCCGTCGGCGATCGTCGATCGCATCGAGATCCTCAATGCCGGCGCCTCGGCGATTTATGGCTCGGATGCCATTGCCGGCGTGGTGAATGTGATCCTGAAAAAGCAGATCGATGGCTTCGATATCAATGCCAAGCTGGGCACGACACAGCGCGGTGGCGGCAGCAGCCAGCGCCTGCAGGCATCCGGCGGCCTGCAATCGGGCGCGCTCAATGGCGTGTTTGCGGCGGAGCTGAGCCATAACGACCCGATCTGGAGCAAGGATCGCGACTTTATGGCGTCCTCCACCCTCAATGGCGAAGCGCCGACGGCGATCTGGAGCCGGCGCAATCTGGGCAATGGCAAATTCCTGAGCCCGGCCGACAACTGCGCCGGTTTTGCCAATCTGTTCGACGGCAGCACCGTGCCCTATACCAACAAGAAGGGCACCTTTTGCGGTAGCGGCAAGGCGCAGCCCTCGTTCTGGACTACCCGCACCGGCAACGACAGCCAGAATATCTATGGTGGCCTCAATTACCAGCTGGGCGACACCACCCTGTTTGCCGATTTGCTGGCCGGCTTCAACCATACCTGGAACAACACGCGCGGCCCGTCGTGGACTTCGGCGTCCAGCAGCAATAGCTATTTCTACAACCAGAACACCAAGAGCCTTGAAGCCTGGTCGCGCCGCTTTTCGCCGGAAGAACTCGGCAGCGCATCGAACTACAACAAGGAATGGCACGATACCGCGCTCAATTTCTCGCTGGGCGCACGCGGCACGCTGGGCGATTGGCATTATGAGACCGCCTACAATATCTCGTCCTACACCAGCCGGGCACGCACGCCGCGCATCCTGGCCGGCATCGACAACTACTTCCTCGGCCCGCAACTGGGCACGGATGCCGATGGCGTAGCGATCTTCGCGCCTGATCCGGCCCGCTTCAACAAGCCCCTAGCGCCTGGCGAGCTTGCCAGCCTGTTCGGCTTTACCGAAAGCCGCAATACCGCCTGGTCGCACGCTTTGAGCGGCAGCATTTCCGGCGACTTGCTGGAGCTGCCAGCCGGCCCCCTGAAGGTGGCGGCGCTCGGCGAAATCGGCGGCCAGGGCTTTGCCAACAAGGCCGACCCGCAAGTTGCCAAGGGGGTGTTTTACAACCTTGCCAGCTCGCCCGACGTGGCCGGCTCGCGCACCCGCTATGCCGCCGCGCTGGAACTGCGTGCGCCGATCACCCGGCAATTGCAGGCCACCCTGGCCGGCCGTTATGACGATTACAAATACGCCGGCAGCGGCGATAGCCGCTTTACCTATAACGGCAGCCTCGAATACCGGCCACAGCAAACCCTGCTGATCCGCGCCAATCTGGCATCGAGTTTTCGCGCGCCCGATATGAATTACCTGTTCCGCAGCCAGACCAAGGGCTATTACGCATCCAGCACCGACTACTACCAGTGCGGCCTGAGCGGCCAGCCACTCGACAAGTGC
>NZ_JAYRLZ010000121.1:0-12278 GCF_041904975.1 Chitinimonas sp.
TGATCCTGTATAACGTGCCCGGCCGCAGCGTGGCCGATATGAGCAATGACACGGTGATGCGCCTGACCGAGGTGCCCGGCATCATCGGCCTGAAAGACGCTACCGGCGATATCGCCCGCGCCTGTGATCTGGCCATGCGCGCGCCGGCATCGTTCGCACTGTATTCGGGCGACGATGCCACCAGCCTTGCCTATATGCTGCTCGGTGGTCATGGTGTGATCTCGGTCACCGCCAATGTGGCACCACGCCTGATGGCGCAGATGTGCGATGCCGCCTTGCGCGGCGATATTGCAGCCGGTCGTGCCGCCAATGACAAGCTGCAGGCCCTGCATAAACACCTGTTTATCGAAGCCAATCCGATTCCTGCCAAATGGGCGGTGAGCCGGCTTGGCCTGATGCCGGCCGGCCTGCGCCTGCCGCTTACCCCGCTGTCGGCCGCTGCCGAAGCTGTTGTCCGTTCGGCCTCGCGTCAAGCAGGCATCGAGATCTAAAGGAAGCGCCCCCTACATGAAACACCAGACCCGTACCGCTGCAGCGCTGGCTATCGTCATGCTCGCCAGTGGTTGTGCCAATACCAAATTCCGCATTCCTTTCTTTGGCAATGACGAAGACAGCAATGCACCATCCTATACGCAGTCGCGCAAGGCGCTGCGCAATCGCCCGCTCGAAATCCCGCCAGACCTGAGCTCGCCTTCCGTTAGCGGCGCCTATGGCGTGCCCGGCCTCACCGACAACAAGCTCAGCGCCGAAGGCAAGAAGATTCTGGAAACCGGCGTGGTGCTGCCCAAGTTCGACAAGGTGCGCATGGAGTCGGTAGCCGGCCAGCGCTGGCTGGTGATCAATGCCAGTGCCGATACGGTGTGGCCGGCTGCGCGCGAATTCTGGCTCGAGCAAGGCTTCAAGCTGAATGTGGACAATCCGACCGCCGGCCTGATCGAAACCGATTGGCTGGAAGAGCGTCCGGATCTGCCGATCGGCACCATCCGCTCCGCCCTGCAGCGTGGTCTGGGTACTTTGTACTCCACCGGCCGGGTTGACCAGTTCCGCATGCGCCTTGAGCGGGGCAGCGAGCCCAATACCACCGAGATCTATATCAGCCATCGCGGCATGGAAGAGGTGTATACCGACCGCGAGCGCACCGAGACGCGCTGGACCCAGCGAAAGCCTGAGCCTGAGCGCGAGGCCGAGCAGGTGAAAAAGCTGTTGGTACGCCTTGGTGTCAGCAACGATGGCGCCAGCCAGGTACTGGCCAGCGCAGCACCCGCTGCGGCCGGTGAAGCCAAGCCGATTGCCGGCGTACCTGCCAGCAAGGCCAGCCTGAGCAATCAGGCTGACGGCAAACGTGCCCTGGTGTTGAGCGAAGGCTTCGATCGCGCCTGGCGTCGCGTGGGTCTGGCGCTGGAACATGCCGGCTATGGCATCAATGACCGCGACCGCTCGCTGGGCATTTACTATGTGTCGCCAGCTGTCGGCAAGGATGGCAAGCCGGAAGCCAGTGCCAGCAGTGGCGGCAGCAGCTGGCTCAGCAAACTGGCATTCTGGAAGAGCGATGAGAAAAAGCCGCTCGATCTGGTGAAGGGTCCGGAATATCTGGTCATCGTCTCCGCCAAGGATGGCCAGACCCAGGTGCGTGTCGGCACCCGCGAGGGCAGCAATCTGCCGCAAGCCACCGCAGATGCAATGCTCGACGCCCTGTTGGGTGAGTTGCGCTAAACCGGCTTGCGCTAACTCAGAACGGCCAGCAGCAATGTTGGCCGTTTTTCATTACCAGGCGCCTTGCCAGCTGCTTGCTTGGTAAAATCGCTGCCTTCCTGCCCTGAAAGCCTTTCCTGCATGTCGCTTACTGTTTTGTTTCCCCGCTGGATCGTTCCGGTTGTGCCGCAAGGCACGGTGCTAGAAGCGCATGCGCTGGTGATGGATGGCACGGCCATCAGCGCTATCCTGCCCGCCGATGTGGCACGCCAGCGCTATGCCAATGCCGAGTTGCTGGAACTGCCCGAGCATGTGCTGTTGCCTGGCCTCGTCAATCTGCACGCCCATTCGGCGATGACGCTGTTGCGCGGCGTTGCTGATGATCTGGCCTTGATGGACTGGTTGAACAACCATATCTGGCCGGCCGAGAAGCAGCATCTCTCCGACGAATTCGTATTTGATGGCAGCTTGCTGGCCATGGCGGAGATGCTGCAAGGCGGCACCACCACCGTCAACGATATGTACTTCCATCACGATGCGGTGGCTCGCGCCGGCTTGCAGGCGGGCATGCGGACGGTGGTGGGTGCATCCATCCTCGAATTTCCGACTGGCTACGGCAATAACGCCGACGACTACATCCGCAAGGGGCTGGCTGCGCGCGAGCATTTTCTCGGCGAAGGCCTGCTGAGCTTTACCCTTGCACCACATGCACCGTATACGGTGGCTGATGATACTTTCAAGAAAGTGGTCACCCTGGCCGAGCAGCTGGAATTGGGTATTCACTGCCATGTCCATGAAACGGCCAGCGAAGTCAGCGATAGCGTGCAGCAATATGGCGAACGCCCGCTGGCCCGCCTGCATCGGCTTGGGGTACTGGGCCCCAATCTGATCGCCGCCCATATGGTGCACGCCAATGACGAAGAACTTGCCTTGCTGGCTCGGCAGGGCGTGCATGTGGCGCACAATCCGGCCAGTAATCTCAAGCTTGCGTCGGGCATCGCCCGTACCGCAGCCATGCTTAAGGCTGGTGTCAATGTCGGTATCGGTACCGATGGGGCCGCCAGCAATAACTCGCTCGATATGCTCGCCGATACGCGCCTGGCGGCTTTGATCGCCAAGGGCAGCAGTGGTGACCCGACTGCTGTGCCAGCGCCGCAGGCGCTGGAAATGGCCACCCTGGGCGGTGCGCGTGCGTTGGGCATGGCCGAACGCATTGGCTCGCTCGAAGCGGGTAAGCAGGCCGACCTGATTGCCGTTGATCTGGGTAGCCTGCCAACCTTGCCGGTATTCGACCCGATTTCGCATCTGGTTTACGCTGCGCAGCGGAATCAGGTCAGCCATGTCTGGGTTGCCGGCCGCGCCTTGGTACAGCAACACAAGCTGCTTACGCTGAATGCCGGCCAGCTGGCCGCGAAAGCGCACTGGTGGCAGACCCGCATTTCTGCAAACGGCCAAGGAGGGAAATAATGGAAATGGAATTGCCGGAAGTCGACGACAAAAAGTCCTCGCTCAATAGCTGGGTGGCAGCCACCGTGGTGGTGTTGTCGGTGTTCATGGCACTGTGCAAGGTCAAGGACGACAATATCGTTCAGGCCATGCAGGTGGCCAAGGCCGATACGGTGGATACCTGGGGCGAATACCAGGCCAAGCGCCTGAAGATCTACATCAACGAGTCGGCCGCTACCCAGGCAGAGCTGACCGCAACGGGCGATGCGGCAAAAGCCTATATCAGCAAGCTGCGTACCAAGATTGTCGATCTGAACAAGGACGCCGATGAGCTGAAGGCCAAGGCCAAGGGTCTGGAGAAACAGTACGAGGATCTTGGCTATCGCGATGACCAATTCGATCTGTCCGATGCCTTGCTGTCCATTGCCATTGCGGTGGCCGCAGTCGCCTCGCTGACCGAAAAGCGCTCGATGCTGATCCTTGGCTGGCTGTTTGGGGCTGGCGGCGTTGTCTTCGGTGCCGCCGGCTTTGCCGGCTGGGCGCTCCATCCTGACTGGATCATTAAACTGCTGACCTGATGACAATGACACTGCACAACGCTGACGCGGCCGAGCTGACCAAATTTTCCGATCTGGCGCACAAATGGTGGGACCCGGAAAGCGAATTCAAGCCGCTGCACGATATCAATCCCTTGCGCTTGGGTTTTATTGATGGCCATGCTGCGCTCGCGGGCAAGCAAGTACTCGATGTTGGCTGTGGTGGAGGCATTCTGGCCGAAGCCATGGCCGCTACTGGCGCCCGGGTAACCGGCATCGACCTTGCCGAAAAATCGCTGAAGGTGGCGAAGCTGCATGGGCTGGAAAGCGGCATCAAGGTCGATTACCGCTGCATTGCCGTGGAAGCGCTGGCGCAGGAGCTGCCCGCGGGTTTCGATGCCGTCACCTGCATGGAAATGCTTGAACACGTTCCCGACCCGACCAGCATCGTCAATGCCTGCGCCGCCCTGGTAAAGCCGGGCGGCTGGGTATTTTTCTCCACCATCTCGCGCAATCCGAAAGCCTATGCCCAGGCGGTGGTTGCGGCTGAATACCTGCTTGGGCTGTTGCCGCGCGGCACTCACGACTATGGCAAACTCATCAAGCCATCCGAATTGGCCAGAATGGCTCGCCAGGCAGGGCTTGAACTGGTCGAACTCAAAGGCATGGCGTATTCGCTTGCTAGTCGTTCATTCCATTTGAATGATGATGCATCGGTGAACTACCTGATGGCCTGCCGGAAAGGCTGAAATGAGCACATTGCCTTGGCCCAAGGCCATTCTGTTTGATCTGGACGGCACCTTGGCTGACACCGCCAAGGACCTCGGGGGGGCGCTGAACCGCCTGTTGGCCGAGGAGGGCAAGCCGCCCGTGGCTTACGAGCAGATTCGCCCATTGGCAAGCCACGGCGCGCGCGGCCTGGTTGAGCTTGGTTTCGGTATTGGCCGCGACCACCCCGGTTTCGATGCGCTGCGGCTGCGCTTTCTTGACCAGTACGAACACGGCTTTTGCGACGAAACCACCCTGTTCGATGGTATCAACCCCGTATTGGATGAGCTAGCGCGTCGTGGTATCGCCTGGGGCATCATCACCAACAAGCCGATGCGTTTTACCGACCGTCTGGTGCCGGTGCTGGGTTTCAGCACGCCGCCGGCAGTGGTGGTGTCGGGCGATACGGTCGGGGTAGCCAAGCCCGATCCGCGCCCGATGCATTACGCTTGCGCGCAGCTGGGTGTGGCGCCAGAAGATTGCTGGTATGTGGGTGATGCCGAACGCGATATGGCGGCGGGCAGGGCGGTCAATATGGTTACGGTGCTGGCCAGTTACGGCTATATCGCCGCTACCGATGAACCGCATGCCTGGGGGGCGGACGCCAGCATCGCCGCACCAAGCGAGCTACTTGCCCATCTGCAGCGATAAACGGGTATACTCGCCGCTCTTCATCTGCTGCAAAACTTCCGGGGACGACATTGGCTTCGACGGGGGTGCTAAAGCGGCTGGGGGCATGCCGGGATCTCAGTTCCCCGTTAAACGCTGAAACTAAATAGTCGCAAACGACGAAACCTACGCACTGGCTGCTTAATCCAGCCGGTCGCTGCACCGAATTGTTCATGGGTCGGGCCGGGTAACCGGCAGCAGCGTAATCAACATGAAATCGCACAATGTCGGGCTACTTGGCACTGTGTTAAATCTAGGTGGCTCGCGTGATTCAAGCCTGTCGGCCGGCGTGAATGGCGTTAAATACAGTTGACTAGACTAAGCATGTAGAACTCACCGTAGAAGGCTTCCGGACGCGGGTTCGATTCCCGCCGTCTCCACCAATAAAATCCTGAGAAATCGAACATTTGGGTTTTTCAGGATGGCAAAACTGTGGCAGCTTGGCAGCTGCTTTTAGTGGGTTGGGCCAACATTTAGGCCAGCAAATTGCTCCGCCTGAGCGGGGCTTTTTGTTTTGTTTGCCCATTGGTTGGTTCACTTGCACGCGTTGTAGATCCGGGTACATGACGACGCGTCATTCCCGCTATAAACCTCACGTTTCTTGCGTCCGCCAACGAAGGGATCCCCCCAGCCTTTTTATCGCCACTAAAGACGATTCGCTGCTACCGCTTGAAGCGCGGATCGGGAGGGCCGTTACCGCCTTCCACTGTGAATTCATTGCGCATATCGATAGTGCGCGATTTCTGAAGCTCATGTGCGACGCGCGCCAAACGCCTGTCAACCGTAGCTTGGTTCATGGACGTGGGATTGCTACATCGCTGATCCGTTTTCATCACGGCAAGGCAGGAGCGAGGACGCACCAACTGCCTGATCCGCCGATACTTCTCAACGAAGACCTGCTTTGTCACGGTCAAGCCGATCCAGGTTGCCGAAGTGGAAACGAAACCGAATAATCGAACAGCGAGGGATTGGCTTCAAGGCATCAACCTATGTGTTCGAACAGACTAAGGTACTGAACTGGAAAACACTCGCCTATTGCCTTCGATGATTATTTTGCGTTGTTCCCGATTTGACCACATCGATTTCTGCGGCATTTTGCCCTGGTACGCATTTCGCGCTTACTTGTTCACCGTAGCCCTAGCATGTCGCACTCACTAAACGAGACATCCAAGCCAGCGTCCCACCCTCCGGCAGCGCTAACGTTCGTCGTCGTGGATGACCATCCGCTCTTCCGTCAAGCTTTGGTCAGTCTGCTGGAGCAACTGTTTCCGGGCGTGACTTGCCTGGAAGCCACCGACCATGCCAGCCTGATGAGTGTGCTGGCAAAGCATGCCGAACTGGACCTGCTGCTGCTGGACCTACACCTGCCTGATGGGGACGGCCTGCTTCTGCTGCAACAAATACGCACATTGCGCAAGGAACTGCCGGTGGCCATCGTTTCAGCGGTCGAAGAACGTGAAAAAGTGCTGCGCGCCATACGCCTGGGCGCCATGGGTTTCATTCCCAAGTCCTGCCCGGTACAGATTCTAGGCAATGCGCTGCACCTGATCCTAAATGGCGGCATCTACCTGCCACCTAACTTGGTGTTGGAACCTGCATCCAGTCCCGAGTCCGAAACGCCGGACCAAATCTTGGGCCGCCTGGGGATCACAAGCCGGCCAATGCAGGTTTTCAGACTGGTGGCACGAGGGGACTCTAACAAGCAGATTGCTCGCGAATTGGGCATTGCTGAGAACACGGTCAAGGCACATATCGCCGCCATATTCCGAGCATTGGATGTTGATAGCCGCGCCCAGGCCATAGCAGCATTGGGTCGACTGGGCATTCGTTTTCCCGACAGCTAACTGACCTGTGGCAATAGCGCGCTGAGCAGAGCCCGCAACTTGGCGGCGCTTACCGGTTTGTGCAACACGTGAAATCCACTAGCCACCGCCTCGCGCATTCGGTCCTCGCCCACGTCACCCGTAACAATCACACCAGGAAGGAACTCACGTCCCGTGAACGCCACCACCCGACGTATTACATCGGCCCCGTTTTCCGAGCCGCGCAGACGGTAGTCACTGATCACGATATCGGGCGTGCGCCCCGACACTTCCAGCTTCGTCAGCAGCTCCGCACCAGCCTGAGCAGTCACCAGCTCGCAGCCCCACCCCGTTAGCAAGGTGCGCATGGCCGCAATAACTTCAGCATCGTCATCTACAAGTGCAACCAGTTTCCCCTGTAAAGGGCTCATGAGCGCTATAGGCTCCGGCTCCGATACATAATTCGCGGCTGTGGCCCGCCCCAAAGGCACTGTAATCCGAAACACGGAACCCTTGCCGACCCGCGAACTCATGCTAATCGGATGGTGGAGCAAGCGGGTGATGCGTTGCACGATAGCTAGGCCCAGGCCAAAACCCTTGTTGCGATCCCTTTCGGGGTTTCCCACCTGAAAGAACTCTTGAAATATTTCCGCATGTTGCTCGGGCGCAATGCCTATGCCGCTGTCCCAAACTTCCAGCCGCGCGCCGTTAGGACAACGGCGGGAACCCAGCACCACACCGCCGTGGCTGGTGTAGCGAAGTGCGTTGGACAACAGGTTGCGCAGGCAGCGCTCCAGCAATGCCGGATCACTGTGCAGCAACAGGCGGGTGGGCGCGATGTGCAGGCGCAGCCCGCGCAATTCGGCCTCCATGCGGAATTCACTGTGCAGACGGTCAAACATGGGTTGCACCGGAAAATCACGCGGAGCGCATTCCAACACCCCGGTGTCGAGCTTGCTGATGTCCAGGAGGGCGTTGAACATTCCCTCCAGCGTCTCCACCGCCGTCACAATGTGCGACAAGATTTTACGTGGCGGATCCTCTGTCAAATGCGGCCCAAGTGCATTTACAAACAGCCCCAACGCATGCATTGGCTGGCGCAAGTCGTGGCTGGCGGCCGCCAAAAAGCGCGACTTGGACAGGTTGGCATAGTCGGCCTGCTCTTTTTGTGAAGTGAGCGCCGCGATCAAGTGCAGATTGTCAAAGCGCAATACCAGAGACCTGTCGATCAACTGATGCACGTTGCGGGCAAAGGCCGCGGTTACAAACAACAGCGCAAATGAAAACGCTGCGAACACGTTGTGATAAGGGCTGGTCAGCATAGAGAACACCGCCGCCGCCGGCAGTAGCATCGTCAGAATGTAGGAGTAAAACGTGCGCCGGTCGCCCGACAAAAACACCGCTCCGCCGAACGCCATGCCAATGATGGCCGTGAACACAATCTGCTGCACTACCGCATCGGGTACCGCCATGATGATCAGCATGGAGGCGCCCCAGAAGCCACCCGTTGCTGCCGCCACGATGGTCAGGTTTTTCAGCGCTGCGTCGGCATGGTCAGGCACTGGGCCAAACAGCGGCTTGCGGAAACGCCGGTAGTCCACCACGCCCTTGAGTGTAAGCAGCAGATTGATCAGGAACCAGCCCGCGAGCTGTTGCTTGGGTACTAGTTGCCACAGGGCAGCCATGACGAGCAAGCCCATCATGAAGTTGGCGCTCAACGTGAAGGGGTAGTTGCGGTACATCAACCGCACCCGCTCGCCCAGCAATTGCAAGTTACGCGTTACATCGTCATCCATTGTCAGCGAACCCTTCACTCACAGAAGTATTAATACTTTTGCCCAATTGCCGACCCGGTTGTGCATTTGCACAATCACACCTCAAGCAGCAGCAATATGCAAATGCTGCAGGCATGCATCGGGTGGAAACAAGAGTTGGATACAGCGGGCGCTATCGGCATGAACTTACACGGCAAATCAGTGATGCGGCTCACCGTCCTGGCAAGTTTTGCCATGACGTTGACCACCATCCGACTGGTGGATGACTCCCGGCTGGTTGCAGCCGCGCTGCTGCCCCTGTGGTTCCTGATGTTGCGCCCCCTGCAGCGCGCCGAGTGGATTTTGTTCTTTTTCGTAGGGGCCTTCTTTGTGGGTCAGAACTACGCCGTACTAAGCGCTGGTGGCTTTGCCTTCCGCCAAAAAGACATTTTTCTGATGCCCTACTACGAGCCTTTGTTATGGGGCTATTGGTTCCTGAACATCAGCCGTTTTGCTGCCGAGCCAGCCGGCCAGATAAACCTGCACTGGCGCGCCTTCCTGGGTGTCGTAGCCACAGCTGCCATGTTCACCATGTTTGGGGCCAACAGCGACCGCCTGTTGTTGGGCACCTTGGCATCCAGCACTCTGTTGCTGGTGTTGTTCCACGAACCGGCCGATGTCCGCCAGGGCCTGTACGCCTTGGTGCTGGGCTTTGCGATTGAATACTTTGGCGTTAGCCAAGGCTTCTGGAGTTACCCCAAATCCGACATGCTGGGCATGCCCTACTGGTTCGCCACCATGTGGTTCAGCATAGGAATTTTGGGGCGGCGCTTTGTTCAGCCGCTGGCGCAATGGCTGGCACGCCAAGCTACAGCTGCACAGGGCAATTGATGGATATCTCACTACCGTGCCACGGCAGGCCAGTGGCTCTTTGGCAAGTTGAATGGAGCAAAGTTATGGGCATGTTCAAAGCGATGCCTGCTGTGCGCCACACGCACGCCGGTGACACCATCATGGAGTTGCCATCCATGCATTCCTTACGGCAACGCGAACTGGAATTGACCAACTCGCGGGTGGACTCACCTAGCGCCAATGAAAGCACGTTCAAGATACGTGTTGCCAACGATAATCGCCGGCGCAAAGACGCTAGCGCCCTGATACACGAACGCTATGGCTGGCGCGGCTACAAGACCGAGGAGCTTCGCGAAGATGCTCACCGCATGACCATCATTGCCTACGAGGGCGACAGCAAGGTCGGCACTCTGAGCATTGGCATGGATGGACCGGACGGCCTATTGAGCGACGCCCTATACAAGAGCGAAATCGACGACATTCGCGCGACTGGACGCAAGGTGTGCGAGGTGATCAAGTTCGCGGTGGACACTGAAGCGTATTCGGTCAACACATTGGCGGCCCTGTTCCACACGGTCTTTATCTTTGCCTATCGCATTCGCGGATTTGATGATGTGGTGGTAGAGGTTAACCCTCGCCACGCGCGCTTTTACCAGCGTGGACTGGGCTTTCGCCAGATAGGTGAGCAGCGCATGAACCAGCGTGTCATGGCACCAGCAGTGCTATTGCACTGCGAGTTCGCCCACGTGGCAGCCAAGCTGGAGGCGGTTAGCGCAATGCCCATGCCACGGCAGAATGACAAAACGCTGTACCCCTATTGCTTGACGCCGCAGGAAGAAGAGTACATACGCAATCGCCTGATGCGCCTGCACCCCTGAAAGAGCGACATGGATCATCCTGGCCTACACGCTGCCATCCTGGAATGGCGGCATATTTTGGGTGTAGACCGCGTGCTGGGCAGCGAGCAGGCGGAGCTGTGTTATGGCGCCTGCACCACAGGTCTGCGCCGCCGAATTGCCGCTGCGCTGCGGCCTACCGAAACCAGCCATGTGGCGAGCATCGTCAAGATTGCCGCGCGATATCGCCAAGCCCTGTACCCCATCAGCACCGGCAACAACTGGGGCTATGGCTCAGCGCTACCAGTACAGGATGGTTGCGTACTGCTGGACCTGCGTGACATGAACCGCATACTTGACTTCGACGAAGCTTCAGGCGTTGTCACGCTAGAGCCCGGCGTTACTCAGGGTATGCTCAGCGATTACCTACACGAGCACAGCCTGCCTTTCATGGTGCCGACCACCGGAGCAGGGCCGGACTGCAGCTTGCTTGGCAATGCGCTGGAGCGCGGCTATGGCATTACGCCGCACAGCGACCACTTTGCCGCAGTAATGAGCCTGCAAGCCGTGCTGGCCAATGGCGACATCTACCGCCCCGTACTGGCCGAACTGGGCGGCGAAACTGTGGATGCGGTCTTCAAGTGGGGCGTGGGCCCCTATCTGGATGGTTTGTTTGCCCAGGGCAATGCAGGCATTGTCACTAGCATGTCCATTGCGCTGGCGCGCCGACCCGAAGCCATCAATGCTTTTCTGTTTTCCATTCAGCACGATGCTGATCTGGAACAGACCGTCAGTGCCGTGCAGGCCATATTGCGTCAGCTGACCGGTGTGACAGGCTCCATAAATCTTATGAACACGCACCGAATTTTGGCGATGACCCAGGCCTACCCTGAAGATCAGGTGGTCGATGGCTTGCTGCCAGCCGCTGTAGTGGCGGACCTTGCCCGACGTAACAAGATCGGCGCCTGGACTTGCGTAGGCGCTTTGTACGGCCACCCTGCCTTAGTGCACGCCGCCCGAAAGGTGATACGGCGGCTGTTGCGAGGCAATGCAATACTGCGTCTGCAGTTCTTTAGCCCAAAGGGGGCCGCGCGTATCAAGGCCCTGACAGCCCGATTCATGCCCAACAGCGCGCTGGCGCGGCGTGCAGCGACGTTAGACGCATCGCTGAAAATTATGGCTGGCACACCTAGCCGAGTGGCCCTGCCATTGGCGTACTGGAAGACTGGTCAGGTCCCTAGCAACCCCGACCCTGCGCGCGATGGCTGCGGATTGCTGTGGTATGCCCCGTTAGTGCCTTTGGCGCCACAGCGGGTACGCAACTATGTGAACACGGTGTACCGCATCTGCCAGCGCTACAGCATGGAGCCGCTGATCACGCTGACCAGCCTGTCGGAACGCTGCATGGACAGTTCTGTGCCTCTGCTTTTCGACCGGGACGACCCAGAACAGGTGCGCCGTGCCCACGACTGCTATGACGCCCTGTTCGAAGCCGGGCAGCAGCAGGGCTTTCTGCCTTACCGCCTGCACATCGGCGCCATGGGCAAGCTGCAGAATAGCGACACACCCAGCGTGGCACTAATGCGCACCATCCGCCGGGCCATGGACCCGTACGACACCATCGCTCCCCAGCGCTACGGCATAAGTGCTGGCGACCGGAACAGCGACACATATTTGCGGTTTACCGCCGAAACGTCGCACCTTACTCCGCCAAAAATCAATAGCCCAACCTGAACGGTTGGGTTTTTTGTGCCAAGCGAGGATGGTGGAACAGCATCCAGTCACCCGCTAAGCGGTGTGTTTGGCAAGACCTTGCCTTCAACGTTGCTGCCAGCCCAGCGGAAGGCACGTCGCCGATGCACCGCAAGCGCGACCGGCATTGCGTATACGCCTATGAGCCTCGTCTCTGATTTGTATGGGTAG
>NZ_JAYRLZ010000122.1:0-12265 GCF_041904975.1 Chitinimonas sp.
ACACCCTCAAATCAAGCGGCGTGGTGAATATGTTCCCGCATACCGGCCATGTGGAATCGATGGCCTGGTTCGAGAAGGAATAGTCAGAACAAGGCGAGCTGCCCATCCTCGCTTGCCGCCGCAGCGTTGAATCCAGCCAGCGGTGCCAGGCTCAGCAGCCCGGCAAAATCACCCTCGCCGCCCAGCCAGGCCTGGTAGTGGGGCGGCTCGATGATCACCAGGCTGCGCTTTTCTTCATCGGGCTTGTGGAATTGCCCCATCAGCGGGTGGCCGTCGGCATTGATGGTGAGCAGGGTGAAGGAGTAGTGCCAGGCATGGTCGCGCTGGCGGCACTCCCACAAGCCTGCCGCCGCAAAGTCGGCGCCATCGCGGCGGCCGATGCGCCAGCGCTGGGCGCGGCCGCTGGCATAGCTGGGTTCGTAAAAGTGCGCCATCGGCACCAGGCAGAACTGTCGGCGCTGCCAGGCATGGCGAAACGCCGGCTTCACCGCCACCGTTTCGCTGCGCGCGTTATAGGTGTGGCGCGCCAGCTTATCCTCGGCCCGGTGCGGCAGCAGGCCAAAACCGGCAGCCAGACACTGATTGCCCTGAGCCGGGTCGATACGGGCAATGATGGGCGCCAGATAGCCGGGAAAGGCCTCGGGCTTGAATTCTCCAGCCGGCGCATCAAGGCCGAAACGCTGCTGGATGATAAGCCGGCTGCTTGGTGTGAAATTGGTGCACATGGCTTGGGGGCCCTATTCCGAGCGGGATTGGCGCGTCGATCATCACGCGGGCGCCAGCAACAGGTTTTGACTCAACAGCCACATTTTCCACGACTGGTCTTCCAGCTCATACGAGCCGCGCGATTCGCGCCAGATGATCTCGCGGCTTCGCAGGTTTTCCAGTGCATTCTGGACCGATGGCGGGCTGACCGCTTCATGGCACAGCTCGGCATAGCGCTTCATCGATGCATCGCCAAACGGGCTGAAGCCCTCGCTTGCCGACGCCATCACGCGGACCACTGCCTGCTGGATCGGCGTCAGCGACTGGTATTCGCTCTGGATATCGTGCCAGATACGCGCCTGTATCACGGAAGCATTGGATTTGAGCAGGGTACTGAGATCGGTCGCCTCCCCTGCCATGGCGACATCGGCGATGACACTGCGCAGCAGTTCCGGCCGACGCCCCAGCAGATCAAACGCCGCCCATACCGCATCGGGCTGAAACTGGTTGGTGGGCGACAGGCGCTGGTTCACGGTGGCACAGAATATATCGCTGAAATCCCGGCCAAGCAGCGGGAATGGCGTGACATTGCAGCCATAGAAGGGCATTTTCGAGGTACGCACCAGATGCGCCAGCTTGTCCCGGTTTGATCCGGTGAATACCAGCATCAAGGAAGGGGCCTGATTCGAGCTATTGAGCGCATCGCGGGCGGCTTTCAGGGCAAACATGGCTTCGGAACCGGCCGGCGTGGTCAAGGCATGCTGTGCTTCGTCTATGACCAGCAGCACCGGCTTCTCCGCTAGCCTGGCCAATTCGGTCAGCGCCTGCGTCAAGGTAAGGCCGGCGGGAAGTCCGTTGCTTCCGACATCCATGGTAAGGGCACCAGCAACGGTGACCTTGCTCAGGCCAATGGCCTTGGCCAGCTTTGATACCAGCCCGGCGTGGCCGGCAATGACATCCCTGACCGCCTCGCCGATCAGCAAGGCCGGGTCTCTGGAGCGATCTGCCCACAGATCGACATAAACGCAGACCCACCCACGCTCCAGTGCCAGCGGTATAAGGTCTTCGCGCAGGAAGGTGGACTTGCCGACGCGGCGCTGGGCTGCCAGGAACAAGCCGGAGCGGGCATCGAGAAGGCCGTCGCCGGTGAGGGCGTTGCAGAACTGCTCCGCCAGCTCGCGGCGGCGGAATGAGATCAGCGAAGTGGATGTTGTGCTCATCTGGCTGCCTTTGGCTTATCACCGATTATTTTTCAGATGATAATTTATCACGCAACGGATAATTGGCAATAATTGACCGACTCCGTGGCGTATCGCCAATGCAGCCTGCCACGCAACGAAGTGGACGACGCATCATCGTTTCTTGTGCGTTAGCTGGTCGATACAGCAGGCTGTCAATCGGCGGCACCCGTGTCACGCCTGGCGGCCGGGATCGGCTACAATCCGCGCCCTCGTCAATTGCGCGCAAGGCCTGCCATGTGGTTCAAGAATCTTCTGCTGTATCGCCTCACCGACCTCAGCAAACTCGACTTCGCCAAACTCGATAGCGAATTGCAAAAACGGCCATTTGCGCCGGTCGGCCAGCTAGACCGGCTTACCGCTGGCTGGATTGCGCCGGCCCGCCATGCGCCCGATATCTTCGCCTATCCGAATAACGGCAGCTGGCTGATTTCGCTGAAGACCGAGGAAAAGCTGCTGCCATCGAGCGTGGTCAAGGAAATGGCCGAGGAACGCATTGCCGATATCGAGTCGAAAGAGCTGCGCAAGATCGGCAAGAAAGAAGCCAAGGAAATCCGCGAGCGGGTGGCCGAAGAGCTGCTGCCGCGCGCCTTCAGCCGCTCGCGCGTATTGCGCGCCCTGGTCGACCCGGAAACCGGCTGGATCTGGGTGGACAGCGCCTCGGCCGCCAAGGCCGAACTGCTGATCCAGTTCCTGCGCGAAACCCTGGGCAGCCTGCCCACCAAACTGCCGCAAACCCAGCTCGACCCGGTGACCGCCATGAGCACCTGGCTGGAGCACAATGCACCGGGCAATTTCACCCTCGACGCCGATTGCGTGCTGAAGGCACCGGGCGAAGGCGGCGCCCAGGTCACCTGCCGCCGCCATGACCTCGGCAGCGAAGAAGTGCAGATGCATCTGAAGAGCGGCAAGCTGGTGACCCAGCTGGCGCTGAGCTGGGACGACCGCATCGCCTTTGTGCTGACCGAAAAGCTAGAAATCAAGCGCCTGCAGTTTCTCGATCTGCTGCAAGACCAGATCAAGGACGCCAATGCCGACGATGCCGCCGCCCTGTTCGACGCATCCCTGACCCTGATGGTGATGGAAGGCCGCAATCTGGCCAGCGCCGTGATCGAGGCACTGGGTGGCGAGCTGCCTTGAAGCCGCGGGTTCTAGGCTCTGTTGCCGTTTTGTCGGCAGAGCCTAGCGCCGATTAGCGATTGCTTAGTCTGATTTAGCCATGATTAATCGCGCAAACTGGTGCGCAGCACTAGCCTTGCGTCCGTTCGCAGCCTGCCGCTACCTGCGCCTTGTGCCGCTCACTGCAGCGGCCGATGCCTGCCAGCGGATCAAGCACTGACTGGATCAGTTTTCTGGCCGGCTGCGCGCCACGCTAATCAATCTGCAAGGAAACACCCATGAAAGCTCAACACGCCCTTCGCGCCAGCTTAGTGCTAGCCCTCTTGTCGCCCATCGCATTCGCCGATGCCTTCCAAAGCCGCTGGGAAGAAGTCAGCCAGCCGCTGACCGTGAACGGCAATAGCCAGTTCGTGCTGGAAGATGCGGGCGAAGGGTTTACCCGCATCAAGGAAAAGACCAGCCAGAACTACCTGAATATCGAAACCGGCAGCCTGCAAAGCTCGCCGATCAAGCCGGGCTGGCACAGCGCACAGTGGAAACTGGTACAGACCAGCGATGGCTGGGTGCGCCTGCAAAACAAGTGGAAGCCTGAGCAATACATCCATGTGGAAAAGGGCAATGCCGCCGCCGGCAAGATCGAGTCGGGCTGGCATAGCGCGCAGTGGAAGATCGTCAAGTAAGGTCTTGACCTTCTGATTGGGCTGGCAGCAGCTGGCCCAATCTTGCAGCTAGCCTCCCTCGCCGCCTTTCCGCCGCGCATCCCGCCCTCCTCCCCGGCCGCAACATCTTGCTGGCCTGCCTTCTCCGCCTATCGCCGCGAATAGCTGACTTCATCGCAGTCTGCGCCTAAAGTGAGACTTCCTTGCTGCCTTGACCATGGCCATGGCATAGCAGGCAATACGATTCGACTCCCTGACGGCGGCTGAGTATGTTCGACCGGACCAACCGGACCCTGATCTGCAGCGTGGTGTTTCTCGACATTGTCGAGTACTCGATGCATCCGGTCAGCGAACAGATGCAGCTGAAGGAGCGCTTCAATGCGCTCTTGCACGATGCCTTGCTCGATATCGCGGTGAATGACCGCATCCTGCTCGATACCGGCGATGGCGCCGCCATCAGCTTTCTGGGCGACCCGGAAGATGCCTTGTTCGTGGTGATGAATCTGCGCGACGCCAGCCGCCAGCTGCACGAGGCCGGGCAGCCGCTGACGCTGCGTATCGGCGTCAATCTCGGGCCGGTGAAATTGGTCAAGGATGTCAATGGCCGCCCCAATCTGCTGGGCGACGGCATCAATGTAGCGCAACGCATCATGGGCTTTGCCGAGCCCGGTGGAGTGCTGGTGTCACGTTCCTATTTCGAGGTGGTGTCCTGCCTGTCGGATGAATATGCGCGCCTGTTCAATTACGAAGGCGCCAAGACCGACAAGCATGTGCGCGCCCATGAAATCTACACGGTAGGCTATAGCGAGCAGGTGCAGCCGCCACCCGGCGGACGACGGCGCAGCGGTCGACGCACCCATGCTTTGATTGGCCGCGAACTGCGTGCGCACAAGCACTTTTTCAAGCGAGCCGCGCTGGCAGGCGTGGGCCTTGCGGTGCTGGTGGCCATTGCGGCAACGCTATTTGTATCGCGGCACACCTCACCGCTGACCGGCAATGCCACTACACAGACTGCCGCTTCGGTAAACAAGGCCGGCCCGGCCGCCATCAGCACCGCACCGACCGGCCTGCCGCCGATGGCGCCGGTCTCGACCGCCACGCCGGCCAGCACAGCCCGGCCGCCTGCAGCTACCAGCAAGCCCGCCATTCAGCCGCCAGCGGGCAGCCCCATACCCCCAAACACCGCATCAGGCCTTGCACCCAAGGCAGGCGACAGTACAGCGGGCAGCGCCAGGCCGCCCGAATCATCCGCCCATAAAGAAACTGGCGCGCAAGCCAGCCCCGCCAATGGCCCAAACAAAGCAAGCACGCCCGATCCCAATGCCAAACCAAGCAAACGTGTGAGTAGCAAGCCGGCAGCGGAGAAAACCAACGCCCCTGCCACGCCAGCCAGCAAGCCGGCTGCGGCCTCTGCCGGCGAAAAGCGCGAATGCCCGACCGCCGAGTGTGGCGCCAACGGGCGGCCCAAGCGCGATCGCTAGGAGTGCGCCGGACCGAACGCGTGTTCAGACTGCATCGCCAGCACGGAACCAGCTGCGTAGCTCGCTTGGCAGCTTGGGCTACGCGTACGACGGCTTAGCTGCTTAGCCGGCCACTGCCCATGAAAAAGCCTGCCAAGGCATCAGCCCGGCAGGCTTTCAGGCAGCTACATCCAGCAAGCAGCCAGATCAGGCCGTCTGGGCCGCGCGCAGCGGCGCAAAGTCCAGCGGCACCGCCGTTGCAGCCGAAATATCGGCCTCGCTCACGCCCGGCGCCAGCTCCAGCACTTCGATGCCATGACGGCAGATGCGCATCACGCCCAGGTCGGTGATGATCATGTCCACCACGCCCTTGCCGGTCAGCGGCAGGGTGCAGTCGGGCAGGATCTTGGCGTCGATGCTGCCATCTTTCTTCTTCGCCACATGCTCCATCAGCACGATCACCCGGCCGACACCGGCCACCAGGTCCATGGCGCCGCCCATGCCCTTGACCATCTTGCCCGGAATCATCCAGTTGGCCAGATCGCCCTTCTCGCTGACCTGCATGGCGCCCAGGATGGCCAGATTGATCTTGCCGCCGCGGATCATGCCGAAGCTGTCGGCCGAGCTGAAAATCGCCGAGCCGGGCAAGGTGGTGATGGTCTGCTTGCCGGCATTGATCACATCCGGGTCCACCTCGGCATCAGCCGGGAAGGGGCCGATGCCGAGCAGGCCGTTTTCCGACTGCAGCCATACCTCCATGCCCTCGGGCACGCAGTTGGCCACCAGGGTAGGCAGGCCGATGCCCAGGTTTACATAAAAGCCATCCTGCAATTCTTGCGCCGCACGGGCGGCCATTTCATCTCTAGTCCATGCCATTGCTTTTTCCTTTATCAACACCTGGTCCAGCGTTGCATTTCGGCTCAGCACCCGGCAAAGCCGGGTGTTTTCGGAAAGTGGCAGATCATGCAGCGCAATGGCCCTGATCGACCCCAACTCCCCCCGCCCTCACCCGGCAAACTCTCCCGAGTACAAGCGCCGCCGCGAGGGAGCCTCGCTCACGCTCGACAGTGAATGGAATACCGTTTACGCGTTCGGATTAACCGTTCGGGTTTTCGCGGGTGGTGCGCTTTTCGATGCGCTTTTCCGGCGAGCTGTTCAGCACCAGGCGCTGCACATAAATACCCGGGGTATGGATTTCATCGGGGTCCAGTTCGCCGATCTCGACGATTTCCTCCACTTCCGCCACGGTGATCTTGCCGGCCATCGCCACATTCGGATTGAAATTGCGCGCAGTGCGGCGGTAGATCAGGTTGCCGGCCTTGTCGGCCTTCCAGGCCTTGACCAACGAGATATCGGCCGTCAGCGAATGCTCCAGCACATAGTGCTTGCCATGGATTTCGCGGGTTTCCTTGCCCTCGGCCACCAGAGTGCCGTAGCCGGTAGCGGTAAAGAAGGCCGGAATGCCGCAACCGCCGGCACGCAGCTTTTCAGCCAGCGTGCCTTGCGGGGTGAATTCCAGCTCCAGCTCGCCCGCGAGGTATTGGCGCTCGAATTCCTTGTTTTCGCCGACATAGGACGAAATCATTTTCTTGATTTGCCGGGTTTCCAACAGCTGCCCGAGGCCAAAGCCATCGACGCCGGCATTGTTGGAAATGGCAGTCAGATTGCCCACGCCGCTATCGCGCAATGCGCCGATCAGCGCTTCGGGAATGCCGCACAGGCCAAAGCCGCCTACGGCAATGGTCTGGCCGTCCTTGACCAGATCAGCCAAGGCCGCTGCAGCGCTCGGATACAGTTTGTTCATGGGTTTTCCTGTTCTTGGGTAGGGAATTCGGTTCTGGCGCCCCCCAACCGGCCGCAGCGGATCGCGCGTCCGGCCAGGTGGCAAGCGCCACAAGCGGGGCATTATCCCATTGTGTGCCCGCTGAGCAAGGCCTACTGCGCCACCCAGCCGCCATCGACATTCCAGGCCGCACCACGAATCTGCGATGCTGCCGGGCTGCACAGGAAGACCGCAAGCTGGCCCAGCTGCTCGGGAGTGACGAATTCCTGCGAAGGCTGCTTTTCCGACAGCAAATCGCGCTGCGCATCGGCAAGGCTCAGGCCCTTGGCCTCGGCACGCGCTTCGATCTGTTTTTCCACCAAGAGGGTCTTGACCCAGCCGGGGCAGATGGCATTGCAGGTCACCCCGGTCTTGGCCAATTCCAGCGCCACCGCCTTGGTCAGACCAATCACCCCATGCTTGGCCGCGACATAGGCCGACTTTTGCGCCGAGCCGACCAGGCCATGCACCGAGGCGAGGTTGATGATGCGGCCCCAGTTGCGCTCGCGCATCAGGGGTACCGCCAGCCGGGTGGTGTGAAATGCCGACGACAGATTGATGGCGATGATGGCGTCCCATTTCTCGACCGGGAACTCTTCCACATTGGCCACATGCTGGATGCCGGCGTTGTTGACCAGGATATCCACACCACCCGCCTCCTGCCTGGCAAAGGCCAGCATATCGGCGATCTCGGCCGGCTTGCTCATATCGGCGCCGTGGTAATGCACCGCCACACCGAGCGCCGCAATCGCCTCGCGGGCCGGAGCAGCATCGCCAAAGCCGTTCAACACAATGGTGGCACCCTGCCTGGCCAATTCGATAGCCATCCCGAGACCGATGCCGCTGGTCGAGCCGGTAATCAGGGCGGTCTTGCCTTGTAGTGCCTGCATTGCTTCCTCCTTCAAACAAGCCATCGCTGGCCGATGGCGTACATTGACCAGCCCGCATCATAGGGGGCCCCAACACAGGGCGACAAACTCAGCATGCATTCAACAAGCCGAAAACCTGTGGACACAGAGTGCACCGAGAGCACAGAGCACACTGAGAAAACCTTCAGGGTCTGGACTTTCTCGATGTGCTCTTTGTCCTCCCTGTGCTCTGTGTCTACAGGTTTTGGCTGCGAGCCAATTGGTCTTGACAACCCCAAAACCTGTGGACACAGAGTGCACCGAGAGCACAGAGCGCACTGAGAAAACCCAGGCAAGATTTGGTCCTTCTCTGTGCGCTCTGTGTGCTCCCTGTGCTCTGTGTCTACAGGTTTTGCTGTTGTTGCCGACGACCCGAAGCGTCGCCCCTGCCGGCAACGCTGCTCATAGTAGAATGCGTGCTGCCTTGCTGCGCGGAGTTGTTGTGAATCTGAATATCGTCCTGCTCCTGTTGGTCACCCTGGTCTGGGGCACCACCTTTCCCTTGTTGAAGTCGGCATCAAGCACCCTGACTGGCGTGGAAATCTCCGCGCTGCGCTTTTTTGTTGCCGGCCTGTGCATCCTGCCCTTTGCCATCAAGGCACCGCGCCAGACCTGGCGCGATGGCGCCATTCTTGGCGCAGTGGCACTGCTCTCCTATGTCACCCAGGCATTCGGGCTCGAGCATATCTCGTCCAATCGCAGCGCCTTTATCACCAGCCTCAATGTGCTGATGGTGCCCTTTCTCGGCCTGCTCACCGGTGGCCGGCTCAGCTTGCAGATTCTTGCCGCCGCCGCACTGGCCTGCGCCGGCATCGGCCTGATGTCGTGGGAAGCCGGTGGCAACTGGCTTGGCGACGGTGCCACCTTGCTGTGTGCGCTGGCTTACGCCATCTATGTGGTCTTGCTGTCGCGCCGCGCCGGCTCGCACCAGCCACGCTCGCTCGCCGCTACCCAGATCGTGTTCATGGCAGTATTCGGCGGCGCCTGGATGCTGGTATCCGACCTGAGCAGCAACACGCTGGCCACCCTGCCCGCCCGCGCCATGCCGGCGCTGCTGCCGATTGCCTATCTGGGCCTGATCGCTACGGCCGGCATGCTGTTCCTGCAAGCCTATGCCCAGCGTGAGGTATCGGCCGACAAAGCTGCCGTGATCTACGCCATGGAGCCGGTATTCGCCGCCCTGTTCGGCTGGGTGCTGCTGGGCGAGACGCTCGGTGCCAATGGCGCCATCGGCGGCGCCATGGTGGTGGCAGCGGTCATACTGAGCGAATGGCGTTTTGCGCAATCGGCCAGCCCTGCGGCATCCTGAACCCGGCGCCGCCCCCAAACCTCTGCGCAGGCCTGCCCTGCCTGGACTTAGCCCTGATGACCCACGCTCCCACCCCGCCCCTTGCCGCCAAACGCCCGAAGAAGCTCAGCATTCATGGCGATACCCGCATCGACGACTACTTCTGGCTGCGCAATAAATCCGACCCGGAGGTAATCGCCTATCTGCAGGCCGAAAACGCCTATGCCGAGGCGGTGATGGCGCCGATCAAGCCGTTTGAAGATGCGCTGTTTAGCGAGATCAAGGCGCGCATCAAGGAAGATGACAGCTCGGTACCCTACCGGCTGGCGGGTTTTTACTACTACTCGCGCTTTGAAGCCGGCAGCCAGTATCCGCTGCTCTGCCGCAAGCCGATAGGCGCCGATGGCAGCTGGCAAGACGCTACGGAGCAGCTGCTGCTCGATGTCAACGCACTAGCGCTGGGCAAGGCCTTTATGGCGGTGGGCGAATTCGAAGTGAGCCCAAACGGCCAGTGGCTGGCCTACACCACCGATGCCAGCGGCTTTCGCCAGTACAAGCTGCATATCAAGAACCTTGCCACCGGCAAGCTACTGCGCATGCGCCGCGAGCGCGTCACCAGCGTGGCCTGGGCGCTCGATAGCGCCACCCTGTTCTTTACCACCGAAGACAAGCGCACCAAGCGCGCCAACCAGCTATGGCGCCACCGCCTCGGCGAGGCCACCGACACACTGATCCATGAAGAGCGCGATGAGCGCTTTGGCATGGATGTCTACCTGACGCGCAGCGAGGGCTTTCTGGTGCAGCAGATCAGCAGCCACACCAGCAGCGAAATCCGCTACCTGCCGGCCGACACCCCCAATGGCCGCTGGAAAACCCTGGCGCGGCGCCGCAAGGATATCGAATACAACCTCGACCACCGCGACGATCGCTTCTATATCCGCATCAATGACAGCGGCCGCAATTTCCGCCTGGTCAGCGCGCCGGTAAGCGACCCGAGCCGCGCCAACTGGCAGGAAGTGGTGCCGGAGCGCGATACGGTGATGCTGGAGGGGATAGACCTGTTCAAGCACTTTATGGTGCGGCATGAACGGGTGAATGGCCTGAACCAGCTGGTGATTACCGATCTGCGCAGCAATGCCAGCCATAGCGTGGCCTTCGATGAGCCGGTGTACAGCCTCGGCACCGAAGCCAATGCCGAATGGGACAGCCAGCTGCTGCGCTATAGCTATGAGTCGATGAGCACCCCATCGACCGTGTACGACTACGATATGGCGACCCGCCAGCAGACCTTGCTGAAACGCCGCCCGGTACTGGGCGACTTCGACCCGGCACGCTATGAGAGCGAACGCATCTGGATCACCGCCCGCGACGGCGTGGCGGTGCCGGTGTCGCTGGTGTACCGGCGCGGTACCCGCGACCAGGGCACGGCGCCGCTGTGGCTCGATGGCTATGGCGCCTATGGCCTGCCCAATGATGTGTATTTCTCATCGGCGCGGTTATCCCTGCTCGACCGTGGCGTGATCTACGCCGTGGCGCATATCCGCGGTGGCGGCGACCTTGGCGAGAAATGGCACGACGCGGGCAAGATGCGCCACAAGCAGCGCAGCTTTGACGACTTTATCGACTGCGCCGAGCAGCTGATCGCCCGGGGCTATACCGCGAGCGACCGGCTCGCCATCGAAGGCGGCAGCGCCGGCGGCCTGTTGATGGGCGCCGTGAGCAATCAGCGACCCGAACTCTTCAAGGTGGTGCTGTCGGAAGTGCCGTTTGTCGATGTACTGAGCACCATGCTCGACGCCAGCCTGCCGCTCACCGTGGGCGAATACGAGGAATGGGGCAACCCCAATCTCCCCGCCCAATACCGCTGGATGCGCGCCTATTCGCCCTACGACAATCTGCGCGCCCAACCCTACCCGACCATGCTAGTGAAAACCTCGCTGAACGACAGCCAGGTCATGTACTGGGAGCCAGCCAAATATGTGGCGAAACTGCGCACCCTGAAAACCGACCCAAATCCCCTACTGCTGGTCACCAATATGGGCGCCGGCCACGGCGGCGCCAGCGGCCGCTTTGACCGGATACGCGAAATTGCGCTGGATTATGCGTTTGTGTTGAGCCAGCTAGGCATTGCCTGAGCGGCAGATAGCCTGCATGGCAAGAGGACGCGGCAAATACAATCACTTCGCCCGGGCATGGGGCGAAGTGCTTCTGGACGCCCTATTGTGCCGAGGCCTGCTAGCCAGATGGAGCTATAGCCTTGGCCTGCACGGCGAATTTGGCGTGAGTCATCACGATATTACGCTGCCAGACCCGAACCTTCTGCCCCGCCCCATCAAAATTGCCTTTGCGTCCGACTTTCATGCTGGGCCAAGCACCCACCCGGAAATATTCCAAGCTTTGGCAGACGCCGTCGTGCAGCAGCAGCCGGATTTATTGCTGCTCGGCGGTGATTTTGTCTCGTGCAAGGCAGAATATATCAACATTGTTATTAATGCATTGAACCAATATCAAGCACCTTTAGGGACATTTGCAGTGTTTGGCAACCATGACCTATGGGCAGACGATGCGCACATAGCCAAACGCCTGAGCGAACTCGGGGTGCGTGTATTGATCAATGAACGGGTAAATCTGCCCGCGCCATTTGAAAAGATATCTCTTGTCGGCCTCGACGACCCATGGACAGGCGATGTGCATGTCGCAAGCGCTTTTGGCCCAGCACAGGAAGCTACGCTCTTGCTAATGCACTCACCAGATGGTTTGCTGTATTTGGACGGGCAGCGTTTCGAATTCGGCTTTGCCGGACATACACACGGCGGACAGATATGCACAAAAGGTGGAGAGCCCATTGCCACGCCCCATGGATCACTTTCCAGAAAATATGTATATGGAAAACATGGCATCGCAGACAATGGCACATTATTCGTCAGCCGTGGCGTGGGTTGCAGCACACTGCCAATCCGAATCAATGCAAACCCCGAATTGATCATCTGCACATTGACATAGCTATTAAATGTCTCAGCCTAATAGCCTGTACACCTGAGGACCGTTTTGTGCGGGAACAAGCAC
>NZ_JAYRLZ010000429.1:0-2177 GCF_041904975.1 Chitinimonas sp.
TTAACCGGCCACCCGTCGGGCCCCCCGCGGCGGCGGGGCGGGGGGCGGAATCAAACAGCAAAACATGCGTCGCTCACTCACTATCGTTTCAGCCCCGGGTTTCCCGGGGCCGGAGGTGGGCGTCGAGATGGCCATGGCGGCTGCGCTTCCTCAACGGATGTCGAATATCTGGTTGACCGTGATACCGGTCAGGTCCTGGCCGGTAGCCGGGTGGACGGTGAAGCTTGGCGCATTGCCGCTGACCGACACATCGGTGATCTTGCCGGTGGCGAAGTTGTTGCCACTGAACACACTGACGGTGCGGCCGAGCAGGTCGACCGACTGGGTGCCGGTCTGTACCGCCAACAACTGATTAAGGCTGGCCGACATCTCCTGGGTTTGCGCCAGCTGCGAGAACTGGGCGAGCTGCGCCACAAAGGCGGAGTTGTCCATCGGCTTGAGTGGGTCTTGTGCGGTCAGCTGGGTCAGCAGAATGCGCAGGAAGTCCTGCTGGCTGATATTGCCGGCCTGCCGATTGGCGCTGCTGACGGGGGTGACGGAATTAAGCGCCATGGCGGGCCTCCTGGAGGGATGTAAGGGGTTCGCTGGCGCCGGTAGCCGGATTCAACAGCGTGTTGCCTGGTGGGTTTTTGCCTGTCGGTGCGCGGAACGCCAGCTTGCCGTTCACCGTCAGGCTGCGCAGGCGCAGGCCGGCTTCGGCCAGATCGCCGAGCAGGCGATACACCAGGGTCTGGGTGGCATGGCCAGTCACGGCCGGATCGCGCAGCCATACCTGCACCTGCTCGTCTTTGCCTTGCAGATGCATCAGGCGTTTTTGCCAATCGGCCGGCTCGGCCAGCGAGGCATGTGCTGGCTCGGCTGTCTCGCTGGCGGTGGACTCACTGGCCGATTCGGTTTCGCCCTGGGCGAGCTTGGCCGGATTGCCGATTTGCGCGAGTTGGCCACGTTGGGCCAGGGGGCGGGTGGTAGAAGCGGCGCGCAGATCGCTGGTTTCCGGTACATCAGCATTGCTGGCCACTCGCGGCATGGCGCTGGTGGCTGGCTGGCTCGGCGCGGCACTCGCTTGGGGCAACGCGGGCTGGGCTGCTTGGTTGAGCGAAGGTTGTTCGACGGCGACCGGCGCTGGTTCTGGTGTTGCCGTGCCAGTCCGGCTAGCGGGTTGGTCTGCGCTAGCCATGGGCTGCGCTTGCGTGCTGGCGCTTGTGGCGGGCTCGGCAATCTCGGGCGCCTGGGTGTGCGCGCTTACGGCTGCGGCCGTTGGCATCCGGGCCGCCACCGCGATGAATTGCGCTGGAGCCGGTGCACTGGATGCGCCGACTAAGCGGTCAAGGTGGTCGCTTGTCGTGTCTGCATGGCTTGCGGGCTGGGCCGGGCGCGGCGATGTAGCTGGCGGTACTGGCTGGTCCGATCTATCGCGTGCCGCCTGCCGATGCGCGTTCGCCTGTTGCTGCGGCGTCGGGGCGGCATGGTGGGTCAGGCTGGCGCTGATTGGCCGTGCCGGGCCGTCGTCGCCCAGCCTGACCTCGCCCACCTGTTGCATGGCGGCTAGTTCGGCCAGTTCCATCTGGCGCAGCCAGCTGCCTTGCTGATTGGCCAGCGCGTGGCAGGAGGGGCTGCCGCCGGGTTGGCCGGGCTGCGAAGGGTTCGGGCCGGCTGCCGGCTTGAGTAAATAGGCAGGAATCGTGCTCATGGCGTTTTCTTTCGGTAATTGCGTTGCAGCCAGGCGTCATCAGCCTGCAAGCTGGCCTGCTTGGCCAGGTGCAGATCGTGTTCGCGACCGGCTTCGTCACGGTGGCGATCGAGGTTGTCGGCGAAGCGGCGCAGCCGGTTCAGCTGGTCCATGGCCTCGGTTTGTTCCTGTTCCAACTCGCTCAGCTGCTGCTGTGCCATCACCAGCTGCTGCTTGAGCTGGCTCATATAGCCATAGGCCAGCCGCTGCGCGTCGATATGCAGGGCCGCGTTTTGCACCCGCTGTGCCTGTGCCGCCGCGCGGGCCTGCGCATAGCCCTGGTGCAGCGTATCCAGCTGCCGTGCCTGCGCCGCTTGCGCCTGGTTGATGCGTGCCAGCTCGCTGATCGCCTGATCCAGCTCCCAGCCGGTCTTGCTGCGTACCGGTTCCAAGGCATAGTGGAAACCGCGACGGTCACGACTCATGGCAGGGCTCCTGCGGGCTGGGC
>NZ_JAYRLZ010000430.1:0-2170 GCF_041904975.1 Chitinimonas sp.
ATGCCCACGCCGCCGCCATGGTGCAGCGATACCCAGGTGGCGCCGCCGGCGGTGTTGAGCAGGGCATTGAGCAGCGGCCAATCCGATACCGCGTCCGAGCCATCCTGCATCGCTTCGGTTTCGCGGTTCGGCGAGGCAACCGAGCCGGAGTCGAGGTGGTCGCGGCCGATGACGATCGGCGCTTTCAATTCGCCATTCTTGACCATCTCGTTGAAGGCCAGCGCCAGGCGGTGGCGCTCACCCAGACCCACCCAGCAGATCCGAGCCGGCAGGCCCTGGAAGGCGATGCGTTCCTTCGCCATATCCAGCCAGTTGTGCAGGTGGGCGTCGTTTGGAATCAGCTCCTTCACCTTGGCATCGGTCTTGTAGATATCTTCCGGGTCGCCCGATAGCGCCACCCAGCGGAACGGCCCGATGCCCTTGCAGAACAGCGGACGGATATAGGCTGGCACAAAGCCGGGGAAGTCGAAGGCGTTCTTCACACCTTCATCGAAGGCCACCTGGCGGATATTGTTGCCGTAGTCTAGGGTGGCGGCGCCACGCGCTTGCAAGTCCAGCATGGCTTGCACATGCACCGCCATCGACGGCTTGGACGCTGCCGACACCGAAGCCGGATCGGTCTTTTGCGCCTCGCGCCACTGCGCCACCGTCCAGCCCTGCGGCAGGTAGCCATGCACCGGGTCGTGGGCGGAGGTCTGGTCAGTGACCACATCGGGGGTGATATTGCGCTTTACCAGTTCCGGGAACACATCAGCGGCATTGCCCAGCAGGCCGATCGACACCGGCTTGCCGGCCGCCTTGGCCTCTTCCAGCATCGCCAGCGCTTCATCGAGCGTGTAGGCCTTCTTGTCCAGATAACGGGTACGCAGGCGGAAGTCGATGCGGGTTTCGTCGCACTCGACGGCAATCATCGAGAAACCGGCCATGGTGGCAGCCAGCGGCTGGGCGCCGCCCATGCCACCAAGCCCACCGGTAAGAATCCAGCGGCCGGCCGGCTTGCCGTCGAAATGCTGGTTGGCAACGGCATAGAAGGTCTCATAGGTGCCCTGCACAATGCCCTGGGTGCCGATATAGATCCACGAGCCAGCCGTCATCTGGCCGTACATCATCAAGCCCTTTTTATCGAGCTCATTGAAGTGATCCCAGTTGGCCCAGGCCGGCACCAGATTGGAGTTGGCCAGCAGCACCCGTGGCGCATCGGCGTGGGTGCGGAACACGCCGACCGGCTTGCCCGACTGGATCAACAGGGTTTCGTCGTCGTTCAGGGTTTTTAGCGTGGCCAGGATCTGGTCAAAGCATTCCCAGTTACGGGCAGCGCGGCCGATACCGCCATACACCACCAAGGATTGCGGATGCTCGGCCACGTCCGGGTCGAGGTTGTTCTGGATCATGCGAAAGGCGGCTTCGGTGAGCCAGCTCTTGCAAGTCAGCTCGCTACCGCGCGGTGCGCGGATCACGCGGGAGGCATCGAAACGGGGGTCGGTCATGGTTTGGCTCTCCGGTAGGGCGGGCATGCCCGCCGTGTTGTTGCGGCGGGCATGGCCCGCCCTACGAATTCATCGGGTGAAACGTGAAAGGTGACTTGGCGCTTTGCGCCATCGGTGAAATGTGAATTTTCAGCGCGGCGAGCCGCGCCACGTTTCACATTTCACTTTTCACCGCCCTTCCTAAAAATACCCGCTGAACTGATAACGCCCAGCCGGGTGATACAGATTCGCAACGCTGGCCACCACGCCATTGGAAAACGTGCGCCGGTGCAGCACCAGGCAAGGTTCGTCCTTGTCCATGGCCAGCTTGGCCTTGATGCCGCGCTCGGGCTTGCGCGCTTCGATGCGGTATTCGACGCGTGACAGCGGCGCTGCCCGCATCAGGTATTCGTTTGGCGTGGTGCGGGTGTAGTCCTGCTTCAGGTAATCGGGCGCCAGCGCCGGGTTTACCCAGCGGTCTTCCAGCTGGATGGGCGTGCCGTTTTCGCGATGCAAAATCAGCGAATGAAACAGCACACCGCCCGCCGCCACGCCCATTTCCTGCGCCAGCGCGGCATCGGCCTTTACGCCACCCAGTTTCAATAGCTCGGCACTGTGCTGGTGGCCACGCGCGCGGATTTCGTCGGCAATGCTTTTGATATCGACCAGGGTGCTCTGGTACTTGGTGCCGGCCACATAGGTGC
>NZ_JAYRLZ010000123.1:0-2499 GCF_041904975.1 Chitinimonas sp.
GGCAGGCTGGCAAGGAGGGCGAACACAAGGCGGTGCATGGCAGCTGTCCGGCAATGGTCATCTGACCAGCCTAGGACAGCATCGTCAGGTCGTCCAAGCTGATTGCCGGACGGTTGCTAGTTGCTTGGCACGCTGTAAAGCAAGGCGTATTTGCTGCCCTGAATCAGATCGCCCAGGCTTTGTCCGTAGCCGGCATAGATCTGCAAGCCCTTGTAGGCCGACACATTAAGCTGGCTGGTGATCGGCACGCTGTGCTTGCCCAGGCTGACATTGGCAAACGGTAGCAAGGCGAGATTCTGCACCGGCTGCCACCCGGCACTGGTCAGTGAATACACGGCGCCAGTGGGCAACAGGGCGGCGATATAGATGGCGCCAGCCTTGCCGGCATCGCCACTGGCGACAGTGACATCAACGCCGAGCGACAGGCTGCTGGCGCTCCCCGCTTGCTGCGGCGTGATGCTGAAGGCGCCAGCGGCGGCCGGCACTGCCGCCGAGTCGGCATTGAAGCCGCTACGCGCCATGATAGGGGCCAGATCCACCGCTTCGAATGCGGTATGCGGCACCGCCTGCACCACGCTGAAGGTGGCATCTGCCCATTTGGCACTGGGCTCGCCCTGGATATACATATCGGAGCCGCCATCAGCGATATACATGCCATAGCGCTTCAAGGCAGTGAGAATGGCCTTGGCCTGGGTGGGCGTGCTGTCCGGCACCGGATAATCGGCCTTCAAACGGAACAGCTGGCCCATCGCCGGCTTGCTGGCGCTACTGCCGCCATTGCTGGTCAGATGGCGCGCCGGCCACACATAGGCCGCGCGGATCTTGCTGGACTGGATGGTAAAACGCAGCGCATGGTTGATTTCGCCGCTATTGGCCTCATCGGCCCGCAGCAGCAGCGGCAGGATGGGAAAGCCCGCCGCATCGGCCGAGGTCCAGCCGGCCGGGCGCAGTGTATTGCTGCGCAGATCGAATGCCGCGCTGGACCAGATATCCCAGCCACCACCCGCATGCGGGTAGCTGTGGTAGCTCTCCCACAACATGCAGCTGTCGGTATCGATGGTCAGGATATGGTGGTCGCCATAATTGGCCTGGTTGGTTTCGATGCCCCCCTCGACCAGCGGTGCGGCCGGAATCGGTAACAGCGGCTGGCTGGCGGTGTTGACGCAGGGCTGCGCCACGCTGTGATCCTGTTTGGCGCAATCGCTTTCATCGGGGTAGCCATCCTTGTAGTACACCGGCTGCCAGCTGGCCGACTTGCCGGCCATCAGGTTATAGGGAATGCCGTAGTACTCGCTGCTGCGCATATCCTCGCTGACGCCCAGATCAAGATGCAGCTTGCGGGCGCTACTGCTGATAGTGGCGAGATAGGCCGCTGATTGCGGATGCACCGGCAGGCTATCGATACGGGTATTGAAGATATGGTCAGCAGGCAGAACCTGGCAGCCGCCGAGTGACGGAGGCGCTGCGAAGGCGCTGGAAAGCAGAAAGGGGATCAGGCTGAGGCAGGCGAGGCGGCGATGCATGATGGTCTCCCGCGAAAACAGGACACCATCATGCGACGGGCGGGCGATGCTGCCAAGGCAGAAATTGCCGGGGCAGTTCCACCCGTGCCAGAGCGGCGATTACAGCGTGTGCACCACCGAGAACCGCAGGTTGTTCAACATATCGGCGAACGGGTCGGCAAATGGCACCGCTCCCTTGCCCCAACCGATAATGATCTTGGTGCCTTTCAGTGCCGCCACATCGAGGCTGCCATCGAGTACATCAATTTTGACGTCGCCGATCGGAGCCGGTGTCATGGATGCATAAGCAGCAACCTGCTTGCCGGTATACGGCACCCAATTACCCTTGGCATCCTTGAAATACGCTTGGTCACCAACCAAGGCCGCAACATAGACCGATACTGCGCCGATGGCTTGTCCAGCTTCCCCTGCGGGAATGGTGGTCTGAGCGGTGATGACCGGCTTGGTGGCGCTACCAGAAACGTTGGCGCTGGCCACAGCGGCGTACGCCGGCATGAGCAGGACAGCTGCGGCGATAGCCGGCAGGATTTTCTTGAACATATGGTTTTCCCTCTGAATGACCAGGTGCAAGCGGATACATTTGGCGGCAATTGTTGCGCACTGGCCGATATCGTTGGCATGCCGCCACCGTCTTTCAGGACGGGGCGCGAAGCTAGCAGACATCAACCTGCCCGCGCAATGGAAGAACTTGGTTTGCGAGCGCCCGCGGGCGGTTTTCGGTCAATGCAGCGGTCGGGAATACCAAAAGAGAACGGCGCCGGGCCGGCATCATCGATACCGGACTCGGCGCCGTACGCAACGCTTGGCTTAGAAGCTGAAGTCCACGCCTACGCCGAAGGCGCTGAAGTCCGCAGCGTACTTGGTGTATTCGGCACGCACGCCAACACTCTTGCTGACGGCATAACGTGCGCCAATACCAGCGATGGCCTTGTTCTGGGTCTCTTCAATTTCAAAAGCGCCATAGTGCGTGGAATTG
>NZ_JAYRLZ010000123.1:2509-12154 GCF_041904975.1 Chitinimonas sp.
TGGCGTAACCAAGACGGCCATACACGCTGAATGCATCGCTGACACCGTAGCTGCCGATGACCGACAGGGTGGTAGCCTTGACCTTGGTGTCGTAGTTCACTGCAACGTTCTTGAACTTGGTCTGACCCGTGCCCTTGCCCAGGCCGTGGTAGCCCAGCTCAACCGCCCAGCTCGGGCTGAAGGCGTAGCCGCCGAACACGCCAGCACTGGTGGCCTTCACGTTCGAATCAGAGATACCGGCTACGCCGCTGAGGCCGTCCAGTTGCGAGCGGCCAACGTCGGCGCCAACGTAGAAACCATCAGCCAAGGCAGGAGCGGAAACGGCGGCAACAGCCAACAGAGCGGCGATCAGAGTGTGCTTCATGATGTCTTTCCTAGAGTCAAAGTAATGCAGGCAAGCCTGCGAAAAAGTCGAGTACGGCGCAGTCGCGCCACGCAAGGCGCCACTGCATGTCCTTACGGTTTGCAGCTATGGGGCGACGCAAAACGCTGCCATTGCGTCAGCTTGGGGGTGTGCCTGGGTCGCGCGCCGACAAAGCCGACGCGCGCCTGGCTACTTATTTCTGTTTGTTGATGGTGATAAAGCCAGCGCGCTGGAAGGCGGCGATCGGCTGCTCTGGCGCATTCACACCCTTCTTGGTGGAATTGGCGGTGGTGAACACGGCCTTGCCATCGTTGCTGACCTTGACCAGCAGCTCGTACTCACCGGCCGGCAAGCTGGACAGATCGGCGCTGTAGTGGCCGTCATTGGCGCGATAGTCCGGCGCTACGCCATCGTCGTGGAAGGCGATATCGCCCTTGATCAGCTTGCCGGTGCCGGCGGCATACACATAGCCGACAGCCTTGGCGCCCTTGACTGGCAACGGACCGGACACTTCTACTGCAGCGGTGAGCGGACGCGGATCATCGTTGCTGCCACCCATGATGGATACGGCAGCAGTCAGTGCTGATTTGACGGAAACTTCCTGGAACACATCCTCTGTCGTGTCCTTGCTGGCAGTAACCGTGCTCTTCCAGTTGCCAAGGCGATCGGCAACACTGGCCGACAACACATATTCCGCTACCGCTTCGCCAGCGGTTTGCACGTAGCGTACGCCGGCTGGCAGATTGGCCGGACTGATGTTCTTGCCGGCTGGCGAGGTCAGGGTAAAGCTGATGTTTCCGGCATCGGCCTCGGCCCAGCTGGCGCTGAAATGCACTTCCTGGTCGATATCGGTGCTGGAAACAACCGTGCTTACGGTCTGGCTTTCGCCAGCCTTCAGCATTGCGCCATCAGCTTCATTGGCCAATTCAATATTGTCACCTTCGGCATGATTGACTGCGAGGCCGGCCACACGGGCCAAGTCGCCCGCCTTGCTCGACTCACTGAATTCGCCGCGGGTTTGCTTTGCCACATCGAACAGAGACATTTCATCGCCCGTACTGGCAAAACGCAGCGATTGCGTATTGCTCAGCAGGGTGATCGGGCTGATGGCGACCTTGGCCGTCTTGTAGGCATTCAGGGTCGTCTTGCTCACGGTTTGATTGGCCGAAGTGAACAGCAGCACATTGGCGGTATCGCCCGCCGCCATGGTGCTCTTCATCAAGCCCAGCGTCTTGTCCAGCGTGGCCGACAGGCTCAAGCGCGCCTGTGGCAGGAAGTTGCCGGTGGCACCCAGATTGCTGATGGTCTTGCCATCGAAGTAATGCAGCTTGCCATCCTTCACACCCAGCGCCTGACCATTGCCGTACAGTCGATAGATATAGCCGGCGCCGCTAGCCGACACCGGGCCATGCGGGAACAGGGCGGCATAGCTGCTTTCCGCAAAGTCGAACAAGCGGTCGGCCGCCACGGCATCCGTGCTGTTCTGATCATCGACGATCTTGGCAAGCTGAGCCTTGACACTGCTACGTGCGGCATCGCTATTCAGGCGGGTCAGGCCAACCACAGCCTGATGACCATAGGGATAACTGAACACTGCCACGCGGGTATTGCTGCCGGCATTGTTGACCAGGTTCTGCGCTGCATGGATCTGCGCCGGCAACATGGCCTTATTGGTCGTGTCGATCACGATCATGCTGATCGGGCCGGCAGTGTTGCTGGCAGCAAAGCCATTGGCTGTCGTTGCCGGGGCATCCGCGCTGCCCATATAGATGACCTGCAGGTCTTGCTCGCCGCCATTGGTGGGATTCGTGAGGGCCGCCACGGTTGCAGGCACCTTCATATTGCGGAATGGCTCGAAAAACATCCGCTTTGGATAATTGGTCTGGAAGTAAGCCGGGTCTTGTGCCGGATCGGTGACCAGGGTTTCCCACGCAGACTGGCCGAACATGCGAAATTGCGCCGTCTTTCTGGTGGCCGCATCGGCATAGTCTTCAGGGGTGCTGAGCCGGGACCAAATCATCAGATCGTGCATGCCGGTATTCTTTGGCGTGTCGCCATCCTGAGGCATACCCGGCTCGGTTGAGGTGCCACCCACTTCTCGATACTCATCAAACAAACCGTGAACATAGTGGCCAAATTCATGGGCAACAATCTGTCCATGCTGGATCGGCGTTTCGGTGGTGCCGGCAAACATCTGGACATGGAGTGGCTTGCCGCCCATGAAACCCGAAACGTGTGCATTGGCACGGCCGTCTCGCAGCAAGTACTGGATATCCGTGTTATCCATGAACTGGCTGTTCTTGTAGACATACACCTTGCCCAGCGTCTGGCGGCCTTCGGTCATCGTGTACAGGCTCTTCGATGACTGCTTGATGATGGATTCCAGAAAGGCCTTGTCGCGGCCAGCGGGCGGCGCGTCGATGTCCCAGTCGATCGACATCACCATATCGATCACATTCATATTGCGGTTGGCGTCGTAGCTGATGCTGGTCAGCGGATGTTGTGCAGCATGGCTCAGCGCAGCCCAGCAGCTCAGTGCCAGGGTGGTCAGGGCGATTCGGGTCGGCTTCTTCATCATGGACATCGGTGAACCTCTCGTATGCATGGAAAAACTGCGAATGCTCTGTCACGCCTGATTTGCTGGTGCGCCTGCAGCGCAACATGACATCCGGGTAGGCATTCAGAGGAGGCGCAGCTTACGGCCATGCGCGGCTCACAGGTCTAATTTCGCCCTAATCGTTTTCTAACGACTTGACGCAAGCTGCGCATAATCATGGACTTAGCAATGATTAGTGATTGCTTAGACTTGGTCGAGACCGGGACTGGGTGCCGAACACGAGCGGGTTCGGCAGGCCATGCACCATAGAGAGCAGCCGTGGCGATCATCCCGTGACCGGGCTGGCCACGTTGCATCGCGAGCAAGCGGCCAGCGACCAATCAGCGCGAATTCCGCAACTCAGGCCAGCCATATTGCCGACGCATAAAAGCAAAATGCCCGCTTTCGCGGGCATTTGAACAAGTGGCGCCACTGTCGGCGCCGTGCGTCAATCAGGCAGCAAGCTGACCGTGATCGAAACGGGTAGCGGGAATATACGCCTTGGCGTTGTAGCAGGCGCTATCGCGACCAAGCTGCGATTCAAACCAGACCCGGCACTGCCGGCCAAGTGATTCAACAGCGAGCACCTCGAAGCTGATCAGCTCGCCATGGTTTTCCTGGGTAAAACGGTCTCCAGCTTGTAGTTCTTGTACTTTCATTATTTTCTTTCCATTACAAACAGCGACAACTGAGCTTGCCGCAATGGCCAAGATGGCCAGCCGGCAGGGCTGCAAGCCGTATCAGGCTTGCAGGCAGATCAGCGCCGCAGGCAGAGCAGGACTCTGCCGGGCATGACAACGCCAGAACGAGGTCAATGGATTCTTGATGAATTCCGCATGGCGTTCCGTTGGGGAGCGCACTTCGTCTGGCAACGAAGCCTTCAAGGCAGTGAGTGCACCGGGTCTGGGAAACCTCGCACACATCAAGCTTTGGAATCTGGGGCGGCGCAGGTCGTTGCTAGCGCAACACGCAGCCGAAGGAGCAGGGCTTGAAACTGGCTATAAGGCAATTCAATCAGGGCTTTCCCCTGAGCGAAGCGAGCAAGCTACCACGCAAATAGCAATTAAGCAAGCCGCTTTTCGGGGCGCAGCGGCCATCTCGCGCAATACCGTGATTTGCGCAGCGCGTCCGGCAATATTGCCGGACGTGCCATGCCAAGTCGCACAGCTTAAGCGATCTGCTTGCCGATGCGTCGCCAATCAGGCCAGTGGCCCAAACCAGCCCAGTTCATCCACACCATCGCCGCACGGCCCGCCAGATTTTCTTCCGGCAAAAAACCCCAGTAACGGCCATCGTTGCTGTCATCGCGATTATCGCCCAGCACCAGGTACTGGCCGGCCGGCACCGTGCACTCGAATCCGTCCATTTCGTGGCGGCAGGCATCCCGGCCAGCAAAGTCGCGTACCAACATCGGATTGAGGCTGGGCATGGCCGGGTCATTAAGAATCAGGTGCGGTTTGCCATCGAGCCGCTCCTCACGCAACTGCATGCTGGCGTCAGCTCCGCTCTCGCGCCGGTAATCGTAGTGGCCTTGATCGGTGCTGGCCTGCACCACCCCGTTGATGCTGAGCTGCTTGTCGCGATAGACCACCCGATCGCCAGGCAGGCCGACCACTCGCTTGATCAGATTGGTACTTGGGTCGTAGGGAAGGCGAAACACCGCCACGTCGCCACGCGCCGGCTTGCCGGTTGGTATCAAGGTCTTATGCAAAAACGGTAGCCTGACCCCATAGGCCGCCTTGTTCACCAAAATGAAGTCGCCGACCAACAGACCCGGCCGCATCGAGCTCGACGGAATCTGCATCGGCTCGATCACAAAGGCCTTGGCAGTACCAATGCTTGCCAGCACCAGCGCATTGGCAAAACCGAAGGCGGCCCAGCCCGGCAGGGGGCGCTGATTCCCGCTGCGCCGATAGCCAAGCAGCCGCGCCAAACCCGCCATCAGCGCCGCCGCCATCATCATCAGAAAAAACAGATCACTGGGATTGGCAAACTGCGACAGCATGCCCCACATGCCGACCAGGACAAGAAAATAACCCCATACCGATGCTTCACCCAATTGCGCCGCATCCTGTATCGCCGGCGCCCGGCGCGCCCGCCAAAGCAGAGCACCACCTGCCAGCAATGCACCAAACGCCATCATCATCCAGTTCATGTTCACTCCCGTCTGTGTGTACAGACCAGAAGTTACGGCGACGGCGCGCGACGGGCAGCCAACTTGCGATAAGTGACGAAACCGGTGGATTCAGTGCCCAACAGTCAAGCGCAAATGCCTGGCCTAATAACGCTTGAGTTGCGCCTTGATATTCACAAAGCCCATTTCCAGCTCCAGCTCGTAGCGATCCTTGTGCACCACATAGGTGAGCAATTCGCACGATGATGCGAACATCGACTTCAGATACGCCTGCAAATCGGCCTTGCTGGCATGGCTGACACCGTTTTCACGGCTATTGAGGAACCGGTCGATATGGGTCAAGGCGTTGGCGATTTCCTTGCGGGCGTCATCCGCCGGGGCCAGGTCAAAATCAGTGATCATTACTTCCTCCGCTCGTCTTCGCGCTGTGCTGCATATGCGCTGGATGGCTTCGAATATAGGCCGGCATTGCATCGACGTCGATGTTTTGGCCCAAGGACGCCATTGCGGCGTCCCTGGCAACATCAATCCGCTGCAAGCACCCGGATTTCTTCGCCGAATACCTCGACCAGTGCACCGGCATACAGCTTGCGGGTTTTGCGGGTTTCCATCTGGCCGTCGACCTTTACATAGCCATTGGCCACCATGTTTTTCGCCTCGCCACCCGAGGCGGCGACCGACATGATCTTGAGCAGATTGTGCAGCTCGATGAATTCGCTGCTGAGGGTGAAAGTCTGTTGCGCCATCTCAGTGTTCCTTGAATTTGCCCAGCGCCAGCTTGTCGGTGTAAGCGATCACCACCGCTGAAACCAGGAAGGTGATATGAATCAGCAGCTGCCACTTCACCCCCTCCGAGCTCACCCCTTCCATAGTGGTGGCGCTGATAAAGGTTTTCAGCAAGTGAATCGATGAAATGCTGATCAGCGCCAGCGACAGCTTCACCTTGAGCACGCCGGCATCAACGTGCGACAACCATTCCGGCCGGTCTTCATGCTTCTCCAGGCCGTCGATTTTCGACACAAAGGTCTCATAGCCGCCGATGATCACCATGATCAGCAGATTGGCGATCATCACCACATCAATCAGGCCCAGCACGATCAACATAATCTGCGTTTCACCCAAATACCCGATGCCGCTGACCAGGTGCCACAACTCCTTCATGAAGTGCACCACATAGACGCCCTGCGCCACGATCAAGCCAAGATACAAGGGGGCCTGCAACCAACGGCTGAAGAAGATTAAGCCTTCCATCCGACCCAAAAACGATTTCATAAGAACTCCTGTAACGGGAAAATTTGTATCAGTGCGCAGCCTGCCAACGGGCAATGGCTTCGCGTATGGCGGGCAGCGCTGACTGCGCGGCCTTTTCGCCTTCGAGAATAGCGCTGTGCTTCTGGTCAAAGTCGGCCGCGCCGATCTTGCCCACGCGCGGGCGGATCACCACATCGGCGCGGGCCAGCTCCTGCTCGCCAAGCTTTTGCCCCATGATCACCACCGTCTGGTTGAGAATGGACAGTACGCCGTCGGCTGGCTTGCCATTATTGGCTTTCGATGAAATATCGACGGCAATCACCAGGTCAGCCCCCAGCTCGCGGGCGGCATCCACCGGAACCGGGCTGACCACGCCGCCATCGACATAGCGTTTGCTGCCGATCTGGGTGGGCTGGAACACACCGGGAATGCTGCAGGAGGCGCGTACCGCCTGCCCGGTATTGCCACGCCGGAAAGCAATGCGCTGACCGGTATCCAGCTCGGTGGACACCGCCGCGAACGGCTTGGCCAGCTTTTCGATCGGCCGGTTATTGATCAGCTGGTTCACATAGTCCTGCAGCTTTTCGCCCTTGACCAGACCGCCGCCGCCCACAGTGAGATCGCGCACCTGGCCTTCATCAAGGGCAAAAGACTGCTCTTGCAGGGCAAAACCATTGAGACCGGAGGCATAGAGCGCGCCAACCACACTACCGGCACTGGTGCCGGCCACGAATTCGGGCGTCAAGCCCTGCCCTTCCAGCACCTTGATCACGCCGATATGGGCAAAGCCCTTGGCGGCGCCGCCACCGAGGGCGATACCGATGCGCGGATTGCGCAATACCTTGGGCGCAGGCTGCGGCGCACTGGGCGCTGGCGCCGGTGGCGCGGTGGCACAGCCGGCCAGCACGGCAAGCAGGGAAAACAACAGGCTACGACGAGATGGTTTCAGCATGGCTACTCAGCGGGCGGCCACGCAGGGCCGCGGGGATGGACAACAATCGATAGAGCATCAAAGCGGATCGGGGGGCGCTACTTTCAGCACTTCTTCCAGCGTGGTCAAGCCGGCGGCGATTTTTTGCGCGCCGGCGAGCTTCAGCGGTTTGAGGCCGTCACGTATCGCTTGTTCCTTGATGGCGCCGGGATGCGACTGGGTGGCAATGAGGCGGCGCATATCATTGCTCACCGTCAGCATTTCATACAGGCCGAGCCGGCCCAGGTAGCCAGTGTTGCGGCACTCCAAGCAGCCCACCGCCTTGTAAGCGTTTTTTGGCACGGCCGCCTTCCATGGCGACACCAGGGCATTCCACACTGCCTCGTCCGGCGTGTCGGGCTGCTTGCAGTGCGGGCACAGGGTACGCACCAGGCGCTGCGCCATCACGCCAACCACGGTGCTGGATACCAGATAGTGCGGCACACCCAGCTCCAGAAGACGAGTGATGGCGCTCGGCGCATCATTGGTGTGCAGGGTCGACAGCACCAGATGGCCGGTCAGCGCCGCCTGCACCGCCATATCGGCGGTTTCCTTGTCGCGCACCTCACCGACCATGATGATGTCCGGGTCCTGGCGCAGCAGGGTGCGCACCCCTTCGGCAAAGTTCAGGTCGATATTGGACTGCACCTGCATCTGGTTAAAGCTCGGCTCGATCATTTCGATCGGGTCTTCCACCGTGCAGACATTCACCTCGTCGGTGGCCAGCTGCTTGAGCGTGGTGTACAGCGTGGTGGTCTTGCCCGAGCCGGTCGGCCCGGTCACCAGTACGATGCCATGCGGCTGGCTCACATAGTTTTGCCAGCGTTTTTCATCTTCGGGCGCAAAACCGAGCGCCGCGAAATCGCGCACCAGGATGGCCGGGTCAAAAATCCGCATCACCAGCTTTTCGCCAAAGGCGGTCGGCATGGTGGATAACCGCAGCTCGATCTCGCGGCCATCGGGCGACTTGGTCTTGATGCGGCCATCTTGCGGGCGGCGTTTTTCCGCCAGGTCCATCCGCCCCAGCACCTTGATGCGCGACACCAGGGCATTGGTGACAGCGGCCGGCACCTGGTATACCGAGTGCAGCACGCCATCGATACGGAAGCGCACATGGCCGGCCTCGCGGCGCGGCTCCAGGTGAATGTCGGAGGCGCGTTGGGTAAACGCATACTGGAACAGCCAGTCCACCAGCGACACGATATGGTGGTCATTGGCATCGACATTGCCGGTGCGGCCGAGCTGCACCAGTTGCTCGAAGTTGGCGAAGTTGTTCTGCACCCCCTGCTGGGCCACCGCCTGTTTGACAAAGCGCGACAGGTTGTAGAACTCGGGCAGGTAGCGGGCGATATCGTCTGGCCGCGCCAGCACCCGCTTGATATCGCGCTTGAGTATGCGCGCCAGCTCGTCTTCCCAGTCACGCACAAAGGGTTCGGCGGTGGCCAGGGTCACCGAGGTCATATCCACCGCTACCGGCAAGATGGCATAGCGGGTGGCATAGCCGTGGCTGACCACGCCGGCTACGCCGGCCACGTCGATCTTCAGCGGGTCGATATGAAACCAGGGCAGGTCGATCTTGCGGCCCAGCCAGTCGCCCAGCCAATCCACGTCGATCAAGGCGCCGGTTTTCAGGCTGTTCCAGCCTTGCGGCGCGATCGAGGCAAACGGGTGGGTCTTGCCATTGGCCGAGGTGCGCGCCGGGATCAGGAAGGATTCGGCAATGGCCGCCGGCAGATGCCCTTCGTCGATCAGGGCCTCGACCAGCGGTCGAAGCGCCATGCGGTTATCGCCATGGCCACGGACGGGGAAAAATTTTTTCATGGGGTTGGCCCGATGCAGTTTGCCGCTATTTAAGCCGGTTTCGCCGGGATTGTCGCGCCGCGTCATGCTGCAATCGCCAAATGCCCTAGCCATGCAGGCGTCATTGCGCGGGCAAACGGGTAAAATCGGCCGATGACCGAACTTATCCGCGCCGATCTTTTGCTCACCGAACGTGAGCTGGCTGTTTCGCGCACAGCCGCCCAAAACCTGATTGCCGATGGCCGCGTCTGGCTGATCCAGTCCGGCCAGCGCTTGCCTGTCAGCAAGCCCAGCCAGAAAGTGCTGGCCGATGCCATCATCGAAGTGGATAGCGACCCATCCGACCGCTATGTATCGCGTGGCGGCCTCAAGCTCGCCGGCGCCCTGGCGCAAACCGGCCTCGATGTACGCGCCTGGCATTGCCTGGACGTGGGTATTTCCACTGGCGGCTTCAGCGATTGCCTGTTGCAGGCCGGCGCCAGCAAGATTGTCGGCGTGGATGTCGGCCATGGCCAATTGCACCCCAAGCT